>CAZWPV010000052.1:0-10467 GCA_964635485.1 uncultured Anaerolineales bacterium | reverse complement strand
ATTCTCGACGATTACCTGGAAACCTACCGCGAGTATCTGCCCCAGTTCTGGTAAGCGCCAACCTATCTCCAAGGAGGTCACCGTGACAACTCTAGGCAAGGCAGTTCGTATAGCGAGATTGAGGAATCCCAGGTCGGGGCGCATTCTCACCGTGGCCATCGATCACGCTCCCAGCTACGGCGTCCTGACCGGGCTGGAGAACATCCAGCAGGTGGTCGACGAGGTGGCAGGCGCCGGTCCCGACGCCATGCTGATGATGAAGGGTGTCGCCGAGCGCTGCTTTGCCGCACATGCCGGGAAGGTGGCGCTGATCTTGAAGTGTTCCTCGATCTCTCCCTATCATCCCGAGCGCGACGTGTGGGTCAGTTCGGTGGAGGACGCGCTGCGCCTGGGCGCGGACGCCATCGCGATGGCGATGACGGTGGGCAGCGCGGAGCAATCACAGCTCATGGCCAACGTCGGGGCGCTGGTGCGCGAGGCGGAGCGGGTGGGGCTGCCCGTCGTCGTACACGCGTATCCCTGCGGCGAGTGCGTCCCGCCCGAGGAGCGGTACTCGGTGGAGCGGGTGGCGTACGCCTCGCGCATGGCGATGGAGCTGGGCGTCGACATCATCAAGACGTTCTACACCGGCTCGGCGGAGACTTTTGCCCGCGTCGTGGAGATCGCGGCCCCGGCGCTGGTGGTGGCCGCCGGCGGCCCCCGCCTGGAGACAAACGCCGACGTCCTGCAGATGGCCTACGACGTGGTGCAGGCAGGTGCAGCGGGCATCACCTTTGGGCGCAACATCTGGCAGAGCGGGGATACGGGCGGTGTGATCCAGGCGCTCAAGCGCGTCGTTCACGAGGGGGCCTCGGCGGGCGAGGCGTTGATGGGTTAGCCGGACGATCCCTCGGTCAGCGCCACGATGCGCTCGTAGCCGCTGTCGATCAAGTTCTCCAGTTCTTTGGCCGTGTACGCGTACTCCAGGCGCGAGCTGCCGTACGGGTCTTGGATGTCGTATTCGCGCCCGATCATCTCGCTGAGCAGGTATACCTTGTGGGCCTGGCCGGGGAAGGCCGTTCTCAGCGCCTCGGCGTGGTTCTGCGTCATCACCAGCACCAGGTCGGCGTCGGCCACCATCTCGCGGGCGACGGGGCGGGCCTGGTGACAGCTCAGGTCGATATCGCGCTCCGCCATTTCTGCGACGGCGTGCGCGCTTGCCGGTCGGCCTTCGGTTGCCCAGGTGCCGGCCGATTCCACCGCCCAGTCCTGGCGGGTCTGGTCGCGGGCCAGCCTGGCCTGCAACAGCGCCATCGCCATCGGGGATCGGCATAGGTTGCCTGTGCAGACGATGAGTATCCTCTTTGTCATTTCGTTTCTTTTCAACTGACCTCTGCGGGCCCGAGTGATTCGACCAGCGCCATCAGGCCTCCGGCCACGACCGAGTGCCCACCCAACAACACCGGTATCTGCGCCTCCGCTGCAGCCTGCGTGAAGCGGCGCAGGAAGGGGTCCTTCACCTCCTCCCAGCGGTGCAGGTCAGAGTTGAAGCGGTCGCGCTGCGAGGGCCACAGCCCCCGTGCGGTCAGGATCACGCGGCTGTCGAGCAATAGGCCGTTCGCCAGGTTTGCCATCTCGTCGAATAAGCTTTCGATGCCGACGATCTCCAGGTGATCCGCCAGCAGCGAGCGCACTTCTCCGCGCGCTTGCCGCCCGCTGGCCCGCATCCCTCGCTCCTCGGCAAAGACCCGCACCCAGCAGCGAGTCGCCCGCTTCAGCGCGGCCCACGCCGCCTCCGACACGCGCCCCGCGATTGCCAGACTGCCGCCTTCGCGCGCCATCTCTGCCAGCACGCCGTCCAACTGTGGTGCTTCCCAACACAACCCGTCGAGGAACTGGTGCAGGTGCGGCCCGATGCCCGGATGGCGCTGCGCGATCAGCAGATCGGCGGGGGTGTCCAGGTCGAAGCGCGTGGCAGCTGATGGCGGCCCGCTCTCGACCGGCCAGCCTGCCTCGTTTGCCAGCGCCCAGGCGATTCCGTTGTCGTTTGCCTGTTGGGCGATCAGTGGCACTGCTTCGGTCGCGGGGATGAACCCCGCCCAGTCGCTGGAGTGCACGTTGTTGGTCACAACCAGCCGCTCTGCATCTCCAAGCGGCGCCAGCGCCGCCTTCCAATGTTCGATGCCCATCAGCGGTGCCGAACCGCCGCCGCTGTAGAGCGCGCACCGTGCGTTGTATCGCTCGATCAACCCCGACAGCCGCCGGCCAAAGTGAAAGGGCGCCCCCGGCGGATCGAGGTCTACCTCGACCGGCATATCGGCCAGCGTGTCGCACCACGCTGCATCGTCGGTGGCAACCACGGTCCGGTCGACCAATCCGGTGTGCAACAACCCGTCCAGCAGGTCGCGCGCTGCGGCTTGGTGAGACTCTGCCAGGGCTCGCTCTACCTTGCTTGGTCCCCAACCCCCGACCAGGAGGAACAGCGTCACCTTCTTTGTCACCAGATCTCCATGTTACATGAAAGAGGCTCGGCGTCAACCGGGCCTCTTCGAGCATATTCTGGCTCGGCGCGGGTCAGTCGATGGAGAACTCGGCTATGCCCCGCGCCGCATCAGGCCAGTTCGGGCTGCAACAATCCATAGTTTCCATCTTCTCGCTTGTACAAAACGTTGATCGCATCCTCGTCCGCGTTCAAAAAGATATAGAAGATATGACCCAGTAATTCCATCTGCTCGATGGCTTCCTCCGGCGACATGGGCCGTATCTCGAAGCGCTTGGCGCGGACGATCTCGCCAGTGGTTTCCTCTGGGGGCTCCTCGATGGGGAGTTCCTCGACAGTTGCATGCCAGCGATCGCGGCGCTTGCCCTTGTAGCGCGCAATCTGGCGGTACATCTTGTCCAGTACTATGTCGATCGAGGCGAACATGTCGTTGGTGCGTTCTTCAGCCCGCAGGATCGTGCCCCGCACGCGGACGGTCAACTGGGCTACCTGCCGGTGGTCGGCGCTGCGTGTGTCCTCCACCTTGAGTTCCATGCGGGCTTCATCGACCGAGGGCAGGTAGCGATCCAGCTTGCTGACTTTTCTTTCTACGTACTCCCTCAGTCTGGGGGTCATTTCCATGTTCCGGGCAAAGATAGACACTTCTGCCATTGACTCTCTCCTTAAAAATGATGGATTTGCTAAGCACCAGAGCTTGGTTGTTACTAACTTGCACGGGCCAACGTCAGGGCCTGCACGCTGCGCGCTCCGTTTTCGCACAGAGCGACTGCACAGGCCTCCAACGTAGCGCCCGTGGTACAGACGTCGTCGATCAACAACACCCGCTTTCCGGCCAGTGCGTTGCCGGAGCAATAGAAGGCGTCACGCACGTTTTCCTTGCGCTGCTTGGCGTTGAGCTCGACTTGTGGTGCTGTGGCGCGTTTTCGCACGAGTGTCTCTTCGTCGATAGGCAATCCCGCCTGCTGCGCCAGCTCGCGGGCCAAAAGCGCGGCCTGGTTATATCCCCGCTCCCGCAAACGGGCGGCGTGCAATGGGACGGGTACCACGACGTCGACGGCCATGGGATGTTGTTGCCAATACGTCGTCATCAGATTCCCCAGCGGTTTGGCCAGCGCAGTGCGTCCCTTGTACTTGAGGTGATGTATTGCCTCCCGGAGTGCACCTTTGAAATAGACTGCGGAGCGTATGCGTTCGATCCGCAGCGGGGACGTGCGGCAGCGGGCGCAAAGGCCCTCGGTCGCGACCTTATCTCCACAGCGGGTGCAAAAGGGATGTTCAACACGGGGGATCTGACTTAGACATTCGCTGCACAACAACGTGCCTACTCGGCTGCAGCCAACACAACGCGGAGGGAACAAAAGGTCGAGCAATTGGTCGCCGAGGTCACGCCACTGTAGGCCGATTGTCTCAATGATAGCCGACACAGACAAGGGAGTCTTCCCATTTTCTAAAGGACTGTGGCAACAGGTTTGCAGGCGCTGGGTTCGATCTTTCTCCGCTCTACCCTAGAAGCCAAAGAGGCCTTGCATATTCTTTATCGTGATTATGGCCGGGCCCAGCAGGACGACCAGGATGGACGGAAAGATCAGAAAGACGACGGGGGGCAATATCTTGAGCGTCGCAGCGCGCGCTTGTTCCTCGGCTCGTTGCCGCCGGCGCACGCGCATCTGATCCGACTGAATGCGCAGCACTCGGGCGATGCTGACGCCCAATTGGTCTGCCTGGATGATGGCCGCCACGAAGGTCGACACATCCATGACCTCCATGCGGTTCGCCATGTCGCGCAGCGCCTCGCGGCGCAGCTTGCCCAGTTGAATCTCCTGGATCACCCGCATGAACGCCAGACTCAATTCATCTTCCCACTTTTCGGCCAATTTGGACATAGCGGCGTCAAAGCCCAGTCCTGCCTCGACGCAGATGGTCAACAGGTCCAGAGCGTCGGGTAGCGACCTGACGATGGATTTCTGTCGCCTGCTGATCTTGGATCGCAGCCACAGGATCGGCATGACGACGCCTGCCGCGGCTGACGACCCGGCCACCGTGAATTTCTGTATGCCCGGCAGTTGCCCGGCCACAAGCACGAGACCCGCTATCGCTGCGAACAGGATGAATGCGACTGCGCGAACTCCCAGGTATTCCATAGGCCCCCAGTTGTAGGGGTTACCCGCCAGGTCAAGCTGGTGTTGCACGCTTTCCATACTTTGGCGTGGCGTGAAGCGTGACACGAATCGCGCGATTCCCCTTAGGACAGGGAGCGTGATGCGCTCGGTGAAGGGCTGCGACATCTCGATCTCTTCCAGCGTGGGCGGTCGTTCCAGCGTCCCGAATTGCGCCAGACGCTCTTCCAGCGTGTCGGGCTGTTGCAAGCGACTCCGGCCCAAGAAAATAAGGATTGCCGCAATTGCCAGGGTTATAATTATGATAATCTCCATCGTTCATCTCTCCTGGGAGCTCATACGTCGATGTTCACGATCTTTCTGATGATCAAGTAGCCCAGTATAATGCCCAGAATAGAAATGCCGATCATGATCCACCCGCAGGGATCGGAGAATAGCTGCGACATGAAATCAGGTGCAAGGAGGTAAATAACCCCTGACAGGATGATCGGCAGGGCGGAGAGCAGGTTGCCTGCGCCGCGGCCGTAGGACGTCAATGCTCGAATTTCACCCTTAATCCGAACGCGCTCGCGGATGGTGTAACTGATCGAGTCCAGTACCTCGGCCAGGTTGCCGCCTACCTCGCGCTGCACTTTAATCGCGGTGATCATCATATCCAGATCGTCGCTGGTGATGCGGCGCAGCATGTTGTCCAGAGCCTGCTCCAGGGTGATGCCGAGCTGTACTTCTCTGACCACGCGGCCGAACTCGATAGAGATCGGTGGGCCCATTTCCTCGGCTACTGCCTCCATTGCCTGCATGACGCTGTAACCCGCGCGGATGCCGTTCACCATTAGATTGATCGTGTCGGCCAGTTGGTCGTTGAACGCCCGCAGGCGCCGGCCACGTAGAAGCGCAACGTATACCCACGGACCGAAGAATCCCACCAGGCAGGCGACGGCGGTGATGATCAGGTCTCCCCGCAGGATGTATGCCGCCAGGCCAAAGCCTATGACCATGATGACGGTGAGGGCGAAAAACTCACCGACGGTGAACTTGAGGTTCGCCCGCGCCAGTTGTGTCGCTAGATTAGCTCCCACGCCTCGGCTGGCAAGCGCACGGTTCAGCGCGTCTGTCAGGGAGCTCCTCTGCGCAACCTCTGCCGCTTGTGCTGCTCTTTCGGCCGTGGTAATCCCCAGCCGCTCTTCGATGAGAGAACGGCCGGCCCGGCGAGAGTAGATAATTCCCCCGACAGTGACCCCTATGGCGAGCACGAGCCCTATGAGAATAATAGTCCCAAGCATCGGTTTTCCCCCCGGGATTTTCGGACTAGTACCGTCCCCTCTGAGATGCGATGCCAAAGATGCTAGGAGGTAGGTGGATGCCGCTCTCTTCGATTTTGTTCATGGCCTTGGGGCGCAGCCCGGTTGGTCGCAGCGCTCCAATGACTCGGCCGTTTTCGAATCCGGCCGTCTCGAACTTGAAGATATCGGACATCGTAATGACGTCTCCCTCCATGCCTTGAACCTCTGAAACGGAGACAACCTTGCGGCCACCGTCTCGCATACGCTGCAGCTGAATGATGACGTTCAGTGCCCCCGCTATCTGTTCCCGGATGGCACGGTGGGGCAGTTCCATCCCGGCCATCAGGACCATATTCTCCAGGCGGGCCAGGGCATCGCGGGTGCCGTTGGCGTGGACCGTGGTCATGCTCCCCTCGTGACCGGTGTTCATTGCCTGGAGCATGTCGAAAGCCTCTGGGCCACGGCACTCGCCCACGATGATGCGATCGGGGCGCATTCGCAGCGTGTTGATCACCAGGTCTTGGATGGTGATCTCGCCGCGGCCCTCGATGTTGGGCGGGCGCGACTCCAGCGTCACGACGTGCTCCTGGCGCAACTGCAGTTCGGCGGCGTTCTCGACGGTGAGGACGCGCTCGTTGTTGGGAATGAAGCCGGACAGGACGTTCAGGAAGGTCGTCTTGCCGGTGCCAGTGCCTCCCGAGATCAGTATGTTTAGCTTGGCGATCACGCAGGCTCTCAGCAACTCCATCACTTCGGGCGTCACGGTGCCGAACTCGATCAGCTTCTCGACGGTGAGGGGGATCTTGAAGAACTTGCGGATCGTCAGCACCGGCCCAACGAGGGAGATGGGCGGAATCACGGCGTTCACGCGGGAGCCATCTGGCAAACGTGCGTCTACGTAGGGAGAGCTCTCGTCGATGCGTCGCCCCAAAGGCGCGACGATCTTTTCGATGATGCGCATCAGGTGTTCGTCTGACTCAAAGATGGCATTGGTGCGCACGATCCTGCCGTCTCGTTCGATGTAGACGTTCTTCGATCCGTTCACCATGATCTCGGTGATCGTGGGATCGGCGATCAGCGGTTCTAGCGGCCCCAGGCCCAGTATTTCTGAGACGATTTGTTCAAACAGGCGCTGTCGCTCCACCCTGCTGAGGACACGGGCTTCCTCGGTCAGGATGTTGTCGTACAACTCCTCAATCGTCTTGCGTACCTCGTCCGTCCGGGTGACGTCCAATGTCGGATCCAATTCCGCGATCAACTTGTTCTGGATGCGTGTCTTGAGATCCATGTAGGCGTCGCGGCTAGGCGCTGCTCGACGTCGCACTTGCATCTCGCTCATCTGCGCGGTCTGCTGTGCGCTTGATTGTTTTTCCTGCTCGATTCGCCTTAATAGAGACATCCCAATACCTCCTGATAGCGCCTCTGCCGCGAAGCCCTTCGGCGGCAGGAGCCCCTAATCTTTTACCGGAAAAGGCGTCCTAGGCGAAGTCCTCCTTCGTCGGTTTCCTCATCCTGTTGTTCTTCTTCCTCTGCCTCTTGGAAGCGTTTCAGCACGTGTTCGGTCAGTTGCAAGATCCCCTGGGCGATAGGACGGCTCTGGTCACGCATGGCAAATGGTACGCCGCGATTCGCAGCCGCCAGCACGGCTTGCTCGTCTGGTGGAATCTGTGCTGCCACCGGGATCAACGCCTGTGCGATCTGATCCACGCGGATGCCTGTGCGTCGGTCTGCACGGTTTACCACCAGCGCGATGTCGCCCGTCGGGTAGCCGAGTTTGCCCGCGATCTCTAGGAACAGGCGGGCGTTTTTGATGGTCGGGATGTTGGGCGTCACGACAAGGACGATCATTGCGGCAATGTCGAGGATACTCAGTGTTATGTCGTCTACCCGGCTCCACATATCTACGACGATGATGTCGAATTCCCGGCGCATCATGCTAAAGATGGGTTTGAGGACCGAGTTGCCTCCCATTCCTCCATCTGACGTCGAAATCATCAGGGGGTCTGCTGCCTCTGGATGAGGGGGAGCCAGCAGCACTTTGATTCCTGAGCCGTGGGCAGACAGGGCGCTGCTCAGCATATCGCTATCCAGGGCGTCAAGCTGTGCCACCAGGTCGGCGATGCTTCGGCTGGCCGACAGGTTGAGCATGACGCCGACATCTCCAAACTGGAAGTTGGCATCCAACAACCCGATCTTTTTGGAGGTGCCGACCTGTTGTTGCAGCGCGACTGCCAGGTTGACCGCAATGGTCGTACATCCCACGCCGCCTTTGGGGCTGTAGACGGCGATGATACTTCCCTCGCGCTTCAGCCCCTCCGCGGCGGTCGGCGCCGCTGCCCGGGCGACCTGCTGCGTCGGTGCGACCACAGCTGCGCGCTTTTTCCCCGTCTCATAGACCTGGCGGATGGTGCCCATGAGCTCGTCGCCGCTGGGTGGCTTGGTGAGAAAGTCCCGCGCGCCGGCCAGCATGGCCCGGCGTAGGTAGTCGCTCTCGCCTTGGACGGAGAGGACCACCACCTGGGTCATCGGCACTTCTTGCAAGATCGCCTCGGTGGCGGTGATGCCATCCATGCCCGGCATGTTAATGTCCATCAGGACGATGTGAGGCTGGAACTGCTTGGCCAGTTCGATGCCCTCTTGGCCCGATGCTGCCGCGCCAATGACTTCTATGTCGGGGGCGAAGGAGAGCAACTTGCGTAGGTTCTCCCGCGTCTCGGCGACGTCGTCGACGATCAATACTCGGATCTGTTCTTTTGTTGCCACTTTTGTTTAAACCTGGGCTTGGTATCGCCGTCCTTACTTATTCTTTCAGTGCCGGTTCTTCTGCCTTCCGTTTTATTCTATCTGATCGACTGTACTCGACCGTTCCTGCGGGGGCCTCTTCGCCAACCACTTCGCCCGACGCGCCTGGACGCAGGCTCTCGACCGGGGGCGTGACGCCGTACGGCAGCTTGGTCGGCGCTTCGATGCCGTATTCCGTAACGATGTAATCGAGCGTGACTGCTGTGATGCTGAACTCGACACTTTCGGCGTGATCGTCGACGGAGCGCAGTACAAAATCGATGCTGGCTCCGACCTCTTCGGCATACTTGAGTACCGCGGCCTCCTGTGGGGTAACGGCCAGTGTCACCCACTTCTTTAGTGGGGGTGGTGGAGTTGCAGGTGCAGCTTCCTCTTCCCCTTCCCCCTCCCCCTCCGCACCATCTGCGGGAGGCGCCTCCACCACTTCCTCCTTTTCCCAGGAACCTATGTGGAGCACCTGCGCGTTCTGCACAGTCAACTGGGTGACGAGACGTGGCCGTTGGTGTGGCTCGCTCGGAACCATCATGACCAATGTGCCATCGGGCAGCACCTCCAATCGCCCCACTAGCCCTACTGCGCCTCCCTCGATGGTCACCGCTATGCCGAGGTTGGGCGTCTCGGTCTGGAATTCTTCATCGAGGTCTACGAACAAGAGCGAGATGAGGACGTCCACGTGGTCTCCCGGTTGGATGGCCCAAGCCACGCTGGCATTGCCCGCTACCGCTATCGCGTAGCCCACTTTCCCCGACGGGATCATCATGGCTGCTTCTGATCCGATTGCTGCCAGGTCGCCAGCATCATCGGTGAGCAGATCTTTCGTGACAGGCATGTTTTTCGGAATGTCCACGCGGGCGATTTGGCCGTATGCGCTCTCAAGCTCGAACAAGGCGTCATCGGGTATTGCCTCTTCAGGCCAAGGCGCCAACTGAACCGCCTTCTCCTCTTCAGTGATCCGGTGCCCCCGGGGAATCTTTTCCTGCGCCGCTACGACGATCTCGCGCATGTCGCCTATCGCGGGAGCCTCTTCACCATCACCCTCGCCAGTTTCAGGGGCAGGGGCGGCGGGTCTCAGTCTTCCTATGAGCCATATTCCACCCAGGATCAATGCCAACACGACTCCGACGATTCCAACGATTATTAGTATTCGACCGCCTCGCATGTTGCCTCCTTATCGTCAATGATTTTCCCCTGGCGTAGGCACTCTTGCCGCCTGATGGGGGTGAGAAATAACAAGGTAGAGATGCCGCTTTGCACCTTAATGATACTATTTAAGACCAGAATGTCAAGCCTTGTTGCTTTGTCATCTAGCCACCTGACACTTTTAGGGTTGAACCTCCCGCAGGTTCTTTGCACGGCTCGAATGGTGTCATAGAAGGCACCTGACAAGCCATTTTCGCCGCAAAGCAGCGTGCAGCCTGCGGGAGGGTGGCAAACTGTCGGGTAGGCTTTGTGAGGCTCTGCATCCGGCCCGCAGAAGGATCTCGAACGCAGTCCACCCTCCCGCAGGTTCGAAAATGCCCCAAACCTGCGGGAGGGTGAGCTGTTGCGCGTCCTGCTTTACCCTGTGCCAACGGATGGGGGGCAGTAAAGGGGAGCGCCGAGTGACATTGATGGATGTAGTGAGGCGCTCCCAGATTTCACCACCGGACACTGCTTGTTTTCTCGATAACCATAGTTCCGGCGTCGGGTTTTCAGGCGCAGCCTGGAAACCCGCTTAGTCGGTCAGACGCACGAAAATGCGCTCGAACAGCTCGTCGAAGATGTCGTCCAGTTTGTCGGGCGAGGG
>CAZWPV010000051.1:0-10472 GCA_964635485.1 uncultured Anaerolineales bacterium | reverse complement strand
CATATTGGGGTTCAGTTGAAGTGGAAAAGTGTCAATCTAACTTGAACCACGCCGAATTTATGATACGTTTTTCTTATGGAACAGGGTCTGCACAGACTATCCCGTACAACGAAGCGGTGACCTGAAACGACTGGAATCCGACGGTAGCCGCTACTGAAGTACCCCGTACACAATGCTACAGATGAAGGCCGATCCGAAGGTGAGCAGCAAGAGGATTCCAAAGATAAAGGTCGGGATCACCGTGGTATTTTTGTGATGTGCACGTCTGGTGATGATCATGATCTTGTCTATTCCAATGAGCGCTACAGCAAGCAGGTACAGGCTGAGGGAGATTTCCCACAACAGGCTCCCCCTTCCCCCTGACAGTTCGACTATCACACCGATGACTATAGAAAGTAGTCCAACGAAGCAGCCGAGCACCAGCATCAGCGACACGTCATCACTTGTCATCTTTTCTCTTGGCGATGAGTACCTCCGCCACGCCCTTACTATAGCACAATCGACCCGGTCTGTCATCGGCCCCAGGGCTAAGATCGACCCTGTACCCGGGTACAATGCAGCGAATGGGGGAGCGTTCAGAAACCGGGTTTTTACGAAAACCGGTTTCTCGTCCCGCCGTTTCACGGGATCTGCAGCCCCATCCGGCCATCCGGGCCGGGGACGTAGGCCATCGTGCCCTGGGGGACGCGGTTATCCACTTGCAAGGCGCCGGCGTCCATGGCCTCCCAGATCACCTGGAAAGGAGCCTTGCCCACCACCCACTTTTCGACGATGAACGCGCCGTGACCGGGCAGAACGGTGAAGGCGATCTGGCGCGCGTCGTCGGGGTTGCGTAGCGCCTCCGCACGGGCGAAGGCGGCCTTGATGCCCTGCGCCTGGGCGTCGGTGCCGCAGGAGACCAGGTAGCGGTAATAGGGCGGGTCGAGCGGGGTGTACTCCACCCGGCGAGGATCGTAGGCGGCGATGCCGCGATGACCGTGCAGCTTGGAGCGCACCACCGGCACCGGGGAGGAGATATTCCACGCCGGGCCGAGCGTGATGGCCGGCAAGAGGCTGTCCATGTCCATCATCTCGACCGCCTCGGAGGACGGGCGGTCGTTGCGCTTTCCCTCCACCTGGCGCGTCAGCGCGCCGCACTGATCGGGACGCACGCCCACCAGCACCGCCAGGTCGTCCTCGGTGATGCTGCCCTTATCGACCGGGCGGGCGCTGCCCGTCACCGTGGCGACGAGCGCGTTCAACGCCAGCTCCCACGTGGCAAAACACCCCTCGCTGTACTGACTGGAGACGGAATCGGGCACGGCAGGCACCGACACCAGGTCTGAGATGCGCACCATCTCGGTGAAAAAGTTGCGCTCGCCCAGCTTTCGTCCGGCCACCTGCATCGCCGCCGGCGTGCCGAGGCCACGCCACACGTCGTACGGAATCGGCTCCCCCACCACCTCGTGCTCCGTCACCTCCGTGGCGCTCATGGTGGTGACGATGCGCAGGACGATGTCGTCGTAAAATGCCGCCGAGCCATCCGCCACGCTGCGTGGATAAGCGCCCACCAGGTCAAAGTGGTACGCCTCGCGGGGATGCTCGTCCCCGACCACCAGGATGATGCGCAACCCCTTGGCTTGGGCCTGCACCAATCGCTCCAGGGCCAGGATGGGGCCGCCCCGGTGGCCCTGCTCAAAGAGCACGTGGTAGGCGCTGGCGGTCAGGCCGGGGAAGGCAAAGTCTGCCGGTTCGGGCGACTCTTTCGCCAGCGCGGCCTCAAAGTGACCCAACAGGGCCCGGAACCTAGCGGGGGAGGCATGCACCAGCGTGTAGAGCGCGGGGGTGTGGCTCAGGCCAAAGCGCCGGCGCATGTTAAAGATCAGCGCCTCGCGCCAGCCGATAGGCTCCTCGAAGGGCACGGTGGTGATGAGAACGTCGGTGCGGTCGTCCGGAATCTCCTGGGCGTGATGCCCAAGCAGGCGGAAGCGACGCAGCAGATTCTGGGAGACCTCATCCAACAGGGGATCCATCGGGCCGGGCACGAAGGCGACGTGTATCTTACGCAGCCAGGCGTGCGTGGGTTTGGTTGTGGCGGCTCCTTCGACAGTGATGCTCATTGACTCTCCTGACGCTTCGCACTCAACGATCTGTGGTCTTCCACCCGCCCAGTTGGAACGCGCGCACGAACCAGTCCCCCAGACGGGGAAAGAGTATATCGAAGGGCAACAACAGGGCGAAAAAGTACGGTACGATCACCTCGGGCTTGCGCCGGCGAATGCCCCGCACGATCGCGCGCGCCACGGTCTCGGGCGGAAGTATGGGCATAATCCAGGACACTTTAAGGTTTTCGAGAAAGGCCGTATCGACCCTTCCTGGGAAAATGGTCGTCACGTACACACCCGTGCCACGCAGCTCCTGGCGCATCGTCTCACCAAAGCCGGAGAGGGCAAACTTGGCGGCCACATACGGTGCATCGAGTGGGCAGCCCTTCATGCCATCCAGCGAGCTGACGAGCACCAGGTGCCCGCTCTTGCGGGCGAGCATGTGCGGCAGGACGGCCAACACGCCGTACAAAGCGCCGTAGAAATTGACTGCCATCGAACGTTCCAGGTCGGCGGCGGTCAACTCCGCAACGCGGCAGCGTATGTACTGACCGGCATTAGCTACAAAGATATCCACGCGCTCCCAGCGTGCCAGGGCCTCGGCCACCAGGTGCTCGACCTGCTCCTGCTGCGTCACGTCGGTCGGCACGACGAGTGCCTCTCGCCCCAGCGCCCGGATCGCCTGCGCCACCTCCTGCAAGGCGGCCTCGTTGCGTGCCCCAAGCGCCACGTGCGCGCCCTCGCGGGCCAGCGCCAGCGCCGTGGCCCGCCCGATGCCGCTCGAAGCGCCGGTCACGATGGCTACTTTGTCGAGCAATGTATTCCCGCCCATTACGTTACTCCGATCTCTTTACCTGTTAAAATATAAACACCCCTTTATGCATCCCGTTGCGCACTGCAGGGTCTTTTACCACGAATTTCACGAATTGCACTAATTTTCTCCGCGCTTTCGTGGCGAGACCCGACTACGCCGAGCGCCCCAGCAACCCCGTCCGGCGCAGCAGCCGCCCCAGCCAAGAGACCCGCAGATCGATCGCCGCCTCGGGACACGTCTCGTGGCAGCAGTAGCAGCGGATGCAGGACCCGCGGTCCACCACAGCGAGCCGGTCCACGATGCTGATCGCCTGCACGGGGCAGACGCGCTCGCAGGTGCGGCAGGCCGTGCAACGCCCGCGCTGCGGGACGGGGAAGGGGACGGACAAGCGCGTGCGCTTGGCCAAAAAGCTCGAAAGCCGGGTCCGCCCTGCCACGGACCGCGCCGTCTCTGGCAGGCGGAAATCTGGCACGGCGACCTCGGCCACCGGCGCGCCCGCCACCTCGATCTCCACCGGCCACCACCCGCGCCGCCGCGCCGCGCGGAACAGCGCCAGCTCGCCGGGATCCAGGCCCACGATCTGGCAGACGACGGCGTCCATCGCCACGACGTCCGAGCTGGCCAGCAGCGCGCCGATCTGGCGCGGCGAGCCTCCTGTGCTCGGCCCGTTGCCCTCCAACCCCACCACGCCGTCCATCACGGTGAGCGCAGGGCGCACGTAGGCGGCGACGTCGAGCAGCATGTCGCAGAACTTGTCCACGTCGGGCAGCTTGGCGTGATAGGCGGTCTTGGTCATCCCCGGCACCAGCCCGAAGAGGTTCTTGACCGCGCCGGTGATCGTGGTCAGGTTGTGCGTCTTGAGCTTGGGCAGCGAGATGACGACATCGACTTCCCGGCAGAGTTTTACGAGATCGAGCCGCTTGAGCAGCACGCTCTCCGGCGCAGACACCTGTACGGCGGCGATGTCGTCGTGCAGCGTCGCCCCCGTCCGCTCGGCCACCTCCAGTATCCCGGTGTCCCGATACGCACGCCGCACGACCAGCCCAGTGGGCACGGGGCCGCTATCGAAGATGACGACCTCGCCTCCGGCGCCCTGCACCAGCTCCGCCACGGCCTCGATGACGGCGGGATGGGTCGTGATCGCCCGCTCCGGGCGAACCGGCATCAGCACATTCGGCTTGAGCAACACGCGCTGGCCCGGTCGGACGAACGCGCCTATCCCGCCCAGCGGCTCCAGCACGGCGGTCAGCGCGCGACGGACCTGATTGATCTCGTAGGTCTCACACTTGACGACGGATACGATGGCCATTTTGTTCACCTTCGCACACGATCCAAGACACCGAGGAATTTTACAACTTACCGGCAGAAGCGCAAGTGACCGGGCGATTTTGATTGGTGATTAGCCGCATGTGTGAGCAAGGGAAAAATGGGGGGTGTGGTGGGGGGGGGGGGGGGGGGGGGGGCGCGCCCCCCCCCCCCCCCCCCCGCGGGGGGGGGGGGGGCGCGTGGTGGGGCGCGAAGCGCCCCACCACACCCCCCAGACCCCCTTTCTTAGGGATTGGAATGCGCCACATCAAGTGCGGGGGTAATTACCAGAATTTTTGAGCACCCGGGCTATGTGATATAATCAGCAGCAGCAACGGGACGATCGGTGTACCTTCGTGCACCACAATTTCGAGCGACAGGCCAGGCTCAGGTGACCCACAAGGATTACTACCAAATTCTAGGCGTTGATAGGCACGCCACCCGGGAAGAAATCCAGGGTGCCTTTCACGCCTTGGCGCGCAAGTACCATCCTGACGTTAATCCTGACCCGCGAATCGCAGAACGGTTCAAAGAAATCAGCGCCGCCTACGAGGTGCTCGGCGATCCCAAGCAGCGGGCCAAATACGACCTGCGGATCGGGGCCTCCTGGCGTCGCCCACAGCAGACCCGCAGTCGCCCCAGCGGCACCACCTGGCGACAACAGACCTCGTACAATCGGCAGACAGAGGCTCACTGGTATCACGCCCAGCATCGTACGAGCACCCAGATCCCTCAAGAGGAATTTGGGCTTATCATGATGCTGATGGAAATAGCCAGGATAGGCGGGGCCATCACAGCTATCTACTTGCTGCTCAATCTCGTGGCGGACACGCTAAGTTCTATCCTCGGATTGCCAGCCCTGGGTTGGGAGTTCTACCTCGTCGTCACGGCCTCATTGGGAGGCCTTGCGTCCCTGAGCTGGGGGCTGTACCTCAGGGAGCAAAACAAATGCCCCCGGTGCCGAAAGCCGTGGGCCAAGGAGAATATGAGCAAGGAAAGAAAGGACGTTTTCTACCGGGACGTTTTGCTCGACGGCCTGCCCCCCGTCCCCCACGTGAGGTATCGCGTGCACCACCGGTGCAAGTACTGCGGACACAGGTGGATGTCGACGCAGGCTAAAAGGCTATGGTATCCCTCTGTTTGAAAAATCGCCGGAGGCGAGAGGTATGGCCGCGCCAACCCTGAACATCGGCATCGAAGAGGAGTACCAGATCATCGACCCCGCCACGCGGGGGCTGCGCTCCTACGTGCAGCAGTTCCTCGAACGCGGCCAGGCCGTGCTCCCCGACCAGATCCGCCCCGAGTTCATGCAGTCTCAGGTAGAAGCCGGGACGCGCATCTGTGACGACGTCAAGCAAGCGCGCCGCGAGCTCGTGCGCATGCGCCGCTCGATCTGGGAGCTGGCCGAGCGCGAAGGGCTATGGGTGGCGGCGGCGGGCACGCATCCGTTCTCGTCCTGGGCGCACCAGGAAATCTCCCCCTATGGCCGCTACCCAGAGTTGAGCCGCTTCTTGCAGGACGTGGGGCGGCGGCTGCTGGTCTTTGGGTTGCACGTCCACATCGGGATCGAGGATCGCGTGCTGTGCGTCGAGGTGATGAACCAGATGCGCTCCTTCCTTCCCCTGCTGCTGTGCCTCTCGACCAGCTCGCCCTTCTGGCATGGCCGCGACACCGGCCTGAAATCTTACCGCAGCGTCGTCTTCCAGAACCTGCCCCGCACCGGCATCCCCCAGCAGTTCGGCTCCTACGCCGACTATCGCCACTACGTAGATACGCTGCTGGCGACGGGCAGCATCGCCGAGCCGACGCACATCTGGTGGGACGTGCGCCCCAGCGAGAGATTCCCCACGCTGGAGGTGCGCATCCCCGACATGTGCACGCGCGTGGAGGAGGCGCTGTGCCTGGTCGCGCTGGTGCAGGCCATCTCGGCCAAGCTGGTGCAGTTGCGCATGGCTCACCGCACGTGGCCCATCCATCGCAAACCCCTGCTCGACGAGAACAAGTGGCGCGCGGTGCGCTACGGCATTCACGGCAAACTGATCGACATCGACCGCTCCAGGGAGGTGCCGGTCCCCGAGCTGGTAGAGCGATTGCTGGCCTGGCTGGGCAACGTGGTAGACGAGTTGGACAGCCGGGCAGAGGCCGAGTACGTCCAAACCATCCTGAGGCGGGGCACCAGCGCCGACCGCCAACTGTCCATCTACCGGCAGGCAGGCGACTTTCAGGCCGTGGTGGATCACGTCGTGGCAGAGACGCAAGCAAATATCATGTGACAAAGTGCTCACCCTTGCGAAGGTTTGAAGTCGGTTCACTGGCAACGTCGGCTTGGTTCAGCGAAACTGTGCCTGAGCACAAGCGCGATTCGGAATCTTCGCAAGGGTAAGCTGAGCAAATTACATGACAAATACCAAAAGCCCAATGGTTACTATCGACGAAGCGCGCCGTTACTACGGCGGAAACGACACTGTACACAACTTTGACCACGTCCTGAGGGTGCTGGCGTTGGCGGAGCGCATCGGGCAGGCGGAGGGTGCCGATATGGAGATCGTGCGCGCGGCGGCGCTGTTGCACGACGTGGGACGGGCGCAGGCCGATGCCGCAGGTCTCGACCACGCCGTCGTCGGGGCCGAGCGGGCGCGGGCGATCCTGGCCGGGCAGCCACCGGAAAAGGTGGAGGCCGTGATCCACGCCATCGCCGCTCACCGCTTCCGCACCGACCCAGCGCCGGAGACGCTGGAGGCACAGGTGCTCTTTGACGCCGACAAGCTGGACGCCATCGGCGCGGTGGGGGTCGCGCGCGCCTTTGCCTACGGCGGCGCGAACGGGCAGCGGTTGTGGGCCCCCATCAAGAGCGTGGACGTCGCCCGCTGGCAAGAAGAGGGGGACGACCCGGACACACACACTCCCATCCTCGAGTTCGCCGTCAAACTGTCGCAGATCAAAGACCGGCTCTTTACCCCCACCGGCCGCGCCATCGCCGAAGAACGCCACGCCTACATGGTGAGCTTTTTCGAGCGCCTGGACGCCGAGGTGCAGGGCAGGCAATGATGCCCAAAGAGAAACGCCGTCGACTCGTGCAGGTACTGAAGCGGGCAGGGACAGGACTGGCGGCGCTCCTGCTCTTTGTCCTGTCGGTGGAGATCATGAAGAAGGGAGCCAGCAGCCTCGCCCCCTTCGTTCAGGACTATCTGGCTGTCACCAACGCCGCCGATAGCCTGGGATTCGGATGGCTGATGGCCTACGTGATTCTCAGCGGCTCTCCCGTGGCAGCCGTAGCTATGGCCCTGTTGGGCATCGGCGCGCTTCTCCCCCCCCAGGCACTCACGATGGTCACGGGGTCTCGCCTGGGAGCCTCCTTCATCGTCCTCCTCATCGGTTTCATTTACATGCTACGCGGGCACGAGCGCAAGGCGGCGCTATCGACCGGCATCCTTAGCCTGCTGCTCACCGGATCGGTTCAGTTGCTGGCGCTACCGGTGGGCCTGTTGCTCTTGGGGCAGGGAGATTGGCTCAACCGCTTGGAGTGGCCGGCGCTGACGGGTTCATGCATCGGCTTCAACAACGCGCTCAATCCGCTGCTCGGCCCGGTAACGGCGGCTCTGCCGGAGTGGCTGCTCTTTCTGATCGGCGTCGGCATGATTATCTTTAGCTTCCGGCTGTTCGACAAAGCGCTGCCCCAGCTCCGCCTCAAGGAAACCGGACTGGGCCAGATCCCGCGCCTGGTCTACCGGCCGGTCGTCATGTTCCTGCTGGGGATGATCCTCACCGTGGTCACGATGTCTGTCTCCATTTCCATCGGCATCCTCGTTCCCCTCTCCGCCCGCGGCTACGTCCGGCGGGAGAACCTGATCCCGTACATCCTGGGGGCCAACATATCGACGCTGGTGGACACACTGGCGGCGGCGCTACTCCTGTGCGATCCGCGCGCCGTGACCGTCGTGCTGATTCACATGGCAAGCAGCATCCTGGTCTCGCTGCCCATCATGCTCCTGGCGTATCGCCCCTACGAACGGGCAACGTCGCGTGCGCTGGCCTGGATCACCCGAAGCAAAAGAAACCTGGTTCTGTTCCTGGGAGTCATCTTTGTCGTCCCTATTGTGCTAGTGCTACTGTAGATCTGCCTATCCGATTCTAGGTCCGCGTTTGCTACCGGACACTTTTCAAAAGCCCGACACTTCCGCGTCATTCTGAGGAGCGAACGGACGCGCAGCGTCCGAAGCGACGAAGAATCTCGTCGCCGCAGGCCAAAATCGAGATTCTTCGCGCCCTTCAGGCGCTCAGAATGACACCACCGCGAAAAGTGTCCGGTAGTCAAGGTCCGCGAGGAAAGGACATGAAGATGAAAATCTTGCTCAGCAGCAATGGTTCGACGTGGGCAAATCGAGCGCTGGAGGTCGGCAAACAGATCGCCCTCGCCGCGGCAAGTGCGGTCGATGTCCTCATCGTCGCTCGGCGTGCAGAGCACCTGGAGGAAGTGAGCGAGGCGGCGGAAGCAGCAATCAGCGAGCCACGAGCCAAAGGTATCCCCATCACCATCCATCAGCGCGTCGGGCGGCTGGCCGACGAGGTCATTCAGCAAGCCCACGCTGCGCCCTACGATCTGGTCGTCATCGGCAGCAGGGGGCGGCGGGGAATCAAGCGCCTCTTTTTGGGTTCCCTGGCCATTCGCGTTGTGGAGCATACCCCTACCTCCATCCTGGTGGTCAAAGGCCGGAGGCAAACCCTGAAACGCTTTCTCGTCTGCTCGGCCGCCGGGCCGACCAGCGAGCGCGCCGTCCACTTCGCCAGCCAGCTAGCCCGGGCAGTGGGTGCATCAGTAACGCTGGTTCACGTGATGTCCCAACTGGCGGTGAACAGAGAGGCCGACCCTACCGATCTGCGGTCCCAGGCAGACGAGTTGATCGAGCACCGCTCGCGGGAAGGTGTCCATCTGAACCAGATGCTGGATTTCTTGGCCGCCAAGGGCACAAAAGCCCGCGCCGTCGTACGACACGGGCTGGTGGTAGAAGAGATCATCGCCGAGGCTCGAGAGGGCCAGTTCGACCTGGTGGTTCTCGGCGCTCACGGCGCGCCGGGGGTCAGCAGCCTCCTGACAGGCGACCTCGCCGAAGAGATTTTGTTGGCCGCGGACATGCCCGTCCTCATCGTGCGTGGAGTGAAGACGGAGCGTTGAAGCACGCAAAACAAAAGTCTCCCGCTACACACCAGCGGGAGACTCCAACGCCCAGCCGACTACTCCCCACCCAGGTAAGCCTTCTGCACCTGCGGGTTCTCCCGCAGTTCATCGACCGTGCCTTCCAGCGCCACCCGCCCCGTCTCCAGCACGTAGCCGCGGCTGGCCACAGAGAGAGCCATCAGCGCGTTCTGCTCCACCAGCAGGATCGTCGTGCCCTCTTCGTTCAACTGGCGGATGACGCGAAAGATGTCCTCCACCAGCAGCGGGGCCAGGCCCATCGAGGGCTCGTCGAGCAGGAGCACGCGGGGACGGGCCATAAGCGCCCGCCCGATCGACAGCATCTGCTGCTCACCGCCGGAGAGGGTGCCGCCCAGTTGTCTGCGGCGCTCCTCCAGGCGGGGGAACAGGTCAAAGACGCGCTGCATGTCCCGGCGGATATCCTCGGCGTCGTCGCGCAGGAAAGCGCCCATCTCCAGGTTCTCCTGCACCGTCAGCCGCCCGAAAACTCTCCGCCCCTCGGGCGCCTGCGACACGCCCCGGGCCACGACCGTGTGAGGCGGCAGGCCGTGGATCTCTTGTCCCTCTAGCCGAATAGTACCAGTTTGAGGATGGAGCAGCCCACAGATGGTGTTCAGCGTCGTGCTCTTGCCTGCGCCATTGGCGCCAATCAGGGTGACGATCTCTCCCTCCTCGACCGTCAGCGAGATGCCCTTTAGCGCGTGGATGTTGCCGTAATAGGCGTGGACGTCGTTGACCTCTAGCATCGCCACTGCCCCTACACCTCCACGTCCATGAAGCCGATCACGCTGCGCCCCAGGTAGGCCTCAATCACTTTGGGATTCTTTTGAATCTCTTCCGGCGTCCCCTCGGCGATCTTGACTCCATAGTCCAGAACCGATATCTGCTCCGATATGTTCATGATCACGCGCATGTCGTGCTCGATGAGCAGGATGGTGATGCCTAACTCGTCGCGCAGCCGCCGGATGAAGGCGATCATATCCGTGGTTTCCGAGGGATTCATACCGGCGGTGGGCTCGTCGAGCAGCAGCAGCCGCGGCTTGACGGCCAGCGCGCGGGCGACCTCCAAGCGCCT
>CAZWPV010000050.1:2224-10525 GCA_964635485.1 uncultured Anaerolineales bacterium | reverse complement strand
CGAACGCCCAGCAAAATCGATGAAGCACAAAAGTTCCTTGAAATCCTCCTAGAAAAGCACAAGAAACCAGTCATCGCTTGTTCTTTTGGGAAAAACTCGATGACTGTCTTGCACCTAATAAGGCAGTTGAAACCAGAGGTATTTGTTCTTTTCAATGATACCCTGGTTGAATATCCTGACAGCTATGAATTCAAGGATCACATTAGCAAAAAGTGGAATTTAAATCTGCTAGAAACGAAACCAACTAAGACCTTTTGGTGGGTAGTTGAAAACTATGGCTTCCCACTTTTTTCACGTAAAGGACACCGAACAGCATCAAAAAACTGTCCAAGGTATCTCAAGGAATATCCAACACAAAAACTACAAAGAGAGCAAAAATTCGATTTGTTTCTTACAGGCTTGAGCAGACACGAATCTAGGCTCCGTGAGTTCAGCGCGAGAAAATATGGACCCTACTTCTATTCAAAAAGAAACAAATACTGGAAATGTCACCCAGTACTAGATTGGACAGACTCGGAGATATGGGAATACCACGAGAAACACGACATCCCACATAACCCAGTTTATGATAAAAAAGCACCACCAGGATTTCACATTCGTACTGCTTGCTGGTGTTGTACGATTCCTATCAGGCACGGGAAAGTCAAATTCTTGAGGATAAACTATCCACATCTATGGAGGCTTATTCTGTGTCAGGGACTCGGCAAGTACATTGCTCAACAAAAACTTTCTAGACTTATTGATGATCAAGAAATGGAAACCCTTATGCAGAATGAGCCAGATTTTTTTGACAACTTGTAAACTGCTAAACATAAGACACATAATCGGAAGTCAGCCAAAAGCAGCTATTTTGGCAGATTGCATCACTCAAACAGTAGGTTGGGTAGAGGCGGGCCGGAGGCCGCGAGCCAAAGGCTCGAAGCGAAACCCAACTTTCGAATCTACGGGCTCGTGCTGAAAGTTCAGCCTCTGGTATGCGCCCATAACGCTGCGGCTCCAAATCCGGCCGTTCAGACTCGACAGCTTGGCTTTGCGAACTCAACCTGTCGACTTTAGAGACTCGACCTGTCAACTCTGCAGACTTGACAGGTCAACTTTGCAGAGTCGACAGGTCAACTTTATCAGTTCGACCGCTCGAATCTGGCGAAAGGTCGGCCCCCCTCCCGCCAGGGGAGGGAGAGTATCACCAAGCGGCCCCTGCACGTTCCTCCCCCTCGATGGGGGAGGCCAGGTGGGGGTGAAAGTGCTCCCAGCTTTTCCCCCGCCAGAGCAGGAGCGGACGGCGAACCTTGCTTGCCAAGCGGCGCGGATGTGAGTACAATAGCCGCCGTGAACGCCAAGCGCCTGCCCCAAATCCTGCTCGCCGCCATCGTCGCCGCCACCATCGTCATCGGCGCGCTCTACGCGGCGTACACCCCCGCCTGGCAGGTGCCCGACGAGCCCGCCCACTACAACTACGTCCGCGCACTGGCCGAGGGGCAGGGCTTCCCGGTGATGGAGGTGGGGGACTATGACCAGGAGTACCTGGGCCGGCTCACGGCGGAGGGCTTTCCCCCCGAACTCTCCATCGACTCGGTGACCTACGAGGACCACCAACCGCCGCTCTACTACCTGCTGGCGACGCCCGTCTGCCAGCTCTCTAGCTGTGCGGTGCTGCCGCTGCGGCTGCTCTCGGTGATGTTCGGCGCTGCGCTGCTGGTGGTCGCCTTCGAGGCGGTGCAGGCGATCTTTCCCGCGCGGCCCGGGATCGCGCTGGCGGCGACGGCCTTCATCGCCTTCATCCCCCAGCACGCGGCGATGACCGCCGGGGTGAACAACGACACGCTGGCGGAGCTGATCGTGGCGGGGACGCTGTGGGTGCTGGTGGTCTATCTGCGGGGGAAGCACGACCGGCCCTGGCAGGTCGGCCTGCTGCTGGCGGCGGCGCTGCTGACCAAAGGCTCCATCTACGTCGTCGTGGCAGTGGCCGTTCTCGCGGTGGTCATCCGCTGGCGGCGCGAGGGCCGGACGTGGCGCTGGGCGGCGGGCCAACTGGCGTGGATGCTCGTCCCGGCGCTGGTGCTCTCCGGGCCGTGGTTCATGCGCAACGGCCTGGTCTACGGCTGGCACGACCCGACGGGTCAGGCACGGCACGATCTGGTCGTCGAAGGCCAGATGCGTCCCCTCGACTACGTGGCGCTCGAAGGCTGGGACGGCTACTGGGAGCGGGCGGTCACCTTCACCTTCCAGAGCTTTTGGGGGCAGTTCGGCTGGATGGGCGTGGTGCTCCCGACCCGCATCTACCGGGGCCTCGTCTTGCTCTCGATCGTTCTGCTCGCCGGCTTCCTGTGGTGGCTGTTCGACCGCCGCCGCCCAAGGGTGACGCCGCACCAGCGTCTCAGCCTGATCCTGCTGCTCGCCTCCGGCATCCTGACCGGCCTGATGTTTGTGTGGTATAACACAAAGTTCCTCCAGCACCAGGGTCGCTACCTCTTCCCGGCCCTGATCCCCATCGGGACGGCAGCGGCGCTGGGGCTGAATCAACTGGCGGGCCTCCTGCCGCACAAGCTGCGCCCCTGGGCCGTGAGTGGACTGTTCGCCGGGATGGCGCTACTCGCCGTGACCTGCCTGTTCAAGTTTGTCGTGCCGTTATTGAGCTGACGGCTTTCTTGGGGAGTGCGGGTAACTGCTCACCCTTGCGAAGGTTTGAGGCCAATTCGCTGGCAAAGGTGGCTTGGTTCGGCGAAACCACGTCCGATTACAGGTGCGATTCGGAACCTTCGCAAGGGTTGACCGAGTAATTACGAGCGCGATTGGAGATCGCGGCTACACATGCCGCCAGTAGCGCTCCGCGGGTCCGTCGCCGGTCTGCTGCGCAAAGGTGCGCACCGCCGTCGCCATCTCTGCCGCGTCGGCCCAGCCAAGCGCCTCAAGCTGCGAGCCGTAGCAGGCGATGGCGGCGATCTTGGCCTCCAGGGCCTGCGGCGAAAGCGCGACCAACTCTGCCCGCCACTGCCCCGAAAATACCCGGTGCCCCCCCCCACCTGACCTCCCCCACCAGGGGGGAGGAATGGCTTCCCCTCCCTCGGGGGGAGGGACTGCTGGGCTCCCATCCTTGGAGGAGGCGACCGGCTGCTCGTCTCCCTTGGAAGGAGGAATGATTCCCCCTCCCCCGGTGTGAGGGGGCCAGGGGGAGGGAGAAGAGGTCGAACGCTTTCTTCCCAGCGCCGCCTCAAGTGCCCCGGGTTCCTCGGCGTAGGGATAGTCCTCGTAGTAGACCACGTCCTCTATGCCGGCCACCGCGCGGCGCACGACCTGGTGATCGACGTGGTGACCGACGGCCAGCGGCGCGTAGAGCGTGCCTCCCTGCTCCAGGGTCAGCGCCCGGAAGCGACCGGCCAGTTCCGCGATCAGCGCGCCTTCTGCCGGATGGACCTCCCCAAACAGAGTCTCTTCGCTGTCGCAGAAAAAGGACCCGTCGGGTGCCTGACGATAGATGCAGTCAAGGTAGGGCCAGTATACCGCCTCCGCTTGCAGGAGGGCCAACGCCGCCGTGTCCTCCTCCCGTCGCGCGGCGATCGCGTCGGCCAGCCCCCAAAGGGCGTGCAGCGCTTGCGCGAACGGCGAGAGCGGCGCGTCCGGCGAAGGCACGCCGGCAAAGATCGTCACGACCAGAGCCCGCTCGCCGGCCTGCACCTGTTGCCAGATGCGCCCACCGCACGAGAGAACGGCATCGTCCAGGTGAGGTGAGAGGTATACGTGCGTGTGTGTTTTCACCGCATGCCTCCAAGCTCCGCAGGTGAGCACAGCGTACCACCGTTCGCGCTTTCACGCCAATCATCGCCATCCATTGTCTATAGTGCGACGACTACGAGCCGATTTCCCCAACTTGCCGGGTGCGGCTACACAAACTGAATAATTGTGGTATAATCCGCGCGGGTTGGCCGGAACGAAAATGCTTCGGCTAAAAACTGAGACTCAGAGAGGAGTAAGGTATTTATGGCCATACATCTGTACCTATCGCTTATCCCTGAAGCTCTGATCGCCTCAATGCTGACCCCAGAAGAGTTCGGGGTCTATTACGCAGTAGGCAGCGCGAAGAAATCGCGCGGCCAAGCGATTTTCTTTGAGGTCGATCCGAATTTCAGGGACGACTACTTTCGCATCGAAGAGGGCATCCAGCGCTGTGTGCCTCACGAAGACGGCAGCCCGAAAGCCTCCATCTATATCTCCGTCTATCGCGTGCTGGAGCACGTCGATCTAGACGCCATCCAAAAGCTTTACCTGGTGACGCAAGACGGGCGAGGGCTCGGCTTGGATCCCAGCTTGGACGTACCCGGTGCTGGCGAAGGGTTACACCTTTACCAGGAAATCGCCCCAGTGCACCCGCTGGTAGTCAGCGGCCTCGGTCCCCGCGACTTTTACAGCCTCATCGTCAAGAACCCGACCAGTCTGCTTTCCCTGCCGGCGATCTGCTTCGTGGAGCTGAAGCTGGGCGAGCTGGCCATCGATCCCGAGCGCGGCGCGGTGCGAGACCTGCCCTACGCCAACATCGGGCACCTGCGCCAGTGCCTGGCGGACCTCAAGACCAAGACCGTCCACACCAAGATGGTCAACCGCATTCAGTCGGCCTCCTTCCCATACCGCACGATCAAGAGCGGCATCTACATCGGGAATGGCGACCAATTGTTGTTCTTCGCCATGCCTTCGCAGGAGGAACTGCGCACGCAGCATTATCGCTGGTGGCGCTCGGCCAACGTGTAATACGACCAAATTTCATCGAAGGAGAAAATTGCATGACAGAAACCATCTGGCTAATCGTTAGTCTAGCCGCCGGCCTCATCTCGATCGGCGTAGCCGTTGTTCTCTACATTTGGGTCAATAGACAGGACCCCGGCACCGAGCAGGCACAAAAGGTCGCCGCCTGGATCCGCCAGGGCGCGATCTCCTATTTGAGAAGACTCTACACGGCGCTGCTTCTGGTCGCAGTGGCGCTGGCAGTGATCATCGCCATCGTCTTTGGCATTCAGAAGGACGCCGTTTACGGCGTTTCGATGGCCGGGGCTTTTATCGCCGGGTCATTTCTCTCCGCCGTCGCCGGGTACATGGGTATGACCGTCGCCGTCTCCGCCAACGTCCGCAGCGCGACGGCGGCCAACAAAGGCCTCAACCCGGCGTTCAACGTGGCATTCAAGGCCGGTTCGGTCATGGGCCTGGCCATGGTCGGCATCGCGGTGTTGGGAATGAGCACCATCTATCTGCTCTTCGGCAAGCCGCAAATCGTGCTTGGCTTTAGCTTTGGCGCTTCGGTGTTGGCACTGCTGGCCAAGGCCGGCGGCGGCATCTACACCAAGACGGCGGATATCGCCGCCGACCTGGTGGGCAAGGTCGAGGTCGGCATCCCCGAGGACGATCCGCGCAACCCCGCCGTCATCGCCGACAACGTGGGCGACAACGTGGGCGACGTCGCCGGCATGGGCGCGGATATTTTCGACAGCTACGTCGCCAGCGCCGTGGCAGTGATGCTGTTGGGCGTGGGCATGGCCAGCGGTGGCGAAAGCGAAGCCAAGTACATCGTCCTGCCGCTGATCCTGTGCACGCTGGGCATCGTCGCCTCCCTGATCGGCCTGCAGCTCGTCCGCGTGGGCAAAGATGGCAAGCCGGGGCGGGCGCTCAACGGTGGCACGATCATCACCTGTGTCATCTTTGGTGTGATGGCCGTCGCAGCGATCCTGCTCGGCGGCTACAGCATCGGCGTGCTGTGGGCCACCCTGGCGGGGCTGATCACTGGCGTGGTCATCGGCTTCACGTCCGACTACTTTACCGGCGACGACAGGCCACCCGTCGTCGAGACGGCCAGGGTGTCCAGCTCCGGCGCGGCGATCACCATCATCACCGGCTTCAGCTACGGCCTGATCAGCATCGTGCCGTCCATCATCGGCATCGTGGCCGCCACGCTGGTCTCCTACTACCTGGCCGAAAGCTCGATGCCGGGAATGGGCGTCTACGGGGTGGGCATCAGCGCCGTGGGGATGCTGTCCGTCAGCGGCATGATCGTCTCCTCCGACGCCTACGGCCCCATCGTGGATAACGCCCGCGGCATCGCCGAGATGGCCGGAATGCCCGAAAACGTGATCGAGACCGCCGACGTGCTGGACGCCGCCGGCAACACCGCCAAGGCGATCACCAAGGGGTTCGCCATCAGCGCCGCGGCCCTCACCGTGCTGGCCCTCTTCGTCGCCTTTGCCGGAGAGATGGAGGATGCAGGCCAAGTCCTCAAGCTGAGCCTGCTCGACCCGATGGTCATCGCCGGCATTTTCCTGGGCGCGGCGGCACCGCCGCTCTTTAGCGCACTGACGATGCTCTCGGTGACGCGCAACGCCTTTGACATGATCGAAGAGGTGCGCAGGCAGTTCGAACGCGATCCCGGCATCCTGGCCGGCACATCCGAGCCCGACTACAATACCTGCGTCGGACTGGCGGCCCAGGGCGCGCTCACCTCGCTGATCGGCCCGGCCTTCCTGGCCGTGATCCTGCCGCTGGTCATCGGCTTTGTGATGGGCCCCGAGGCCCTGGGGGCCTTCCTGGGTGGCGCCATCTTCACCGGCATCATCTTTGCCCTGCTGATGGCCAACGCGGGCGGCCTGTGGGACAATGCCAAAAAGTACATCGAGTCCGGCTTCTTTGGCGGCAAGGGCTCTGACGCGCACAAGGCGGGCGTGGTGGGCGATACCGTCGGCGATCCCTTCAAGGACACCGCCGGTCCCTCGCTCAACACACTGATCACCGTGATGTCCCTTGTATCTTCTCTGTTCGCACCGATTATCGCCGCGGTGAGCCTGTTTGGCAAATAGGGCCAAAAGGCCGCGTGCGTTAATTTTGCGTTAGAAATCCCGCTGCAAGCAGCTAGAACCCTTGCGTGGGCAACTGGGTTGCGGTATAATGTGAAACAGCGAAACCCAGATGAGAGGCTAGATTGGTATGCCGTTGTATGAGTATCAATGTGACGACTGTGGTATACGGTTTGAGCGCCAACAACCCATGACAGCCGACCCTTTGAAGGTCTGTCCAGAGTGCGGAGGCGAAGTGCATCGCCTGATCCATCCCGTGGGCGTCATCTTCAAGGGAAAGGGTTTCTACGTCACCGACAACCGCAAGGCCAAATCATCCACCGCGGTCCCCAAGAATAAGAGCGATTCAAAGGACACGGCCGGGGAAAGCGGGAAAACCGAAAGCAGCTCGAAGAGCACAGAGAGCAGCTCAAAGAGCGAATAAGTGGGGCTAGCACATAAACAAGCGGGCGTGCCCAAACAGGCACGCCCGCTTCCTTTTCTTCCACGGACTCGTTACAATTGAAATCCCCCGCTGGCGGGAATGACCTTTTGGCTGTAGTCGGTCACATAGGTAAGCAACCTCGATTTTAACCTGTGCCACTCCTCGGTGGTGAGGGCCTGCTTCAGGCTTTCCAGGTCGTCTGCGAGAGCTCCGGCGAGAATCTTGGGATAATCGCCATAGAGGGTGTACCAGGCATCCGAGGTTTGGATGCCGAGCTCGCCCAACGCTGGCACGAACTCGCGGATAAAGAACTCAAAGTGCTCGTTTTCGCAGTCGGGTCGGATGTTCCACGACATAACAAGCTTGACCATGACCTCTACTCCCCGTCGCGCTGCCTGGGCTCTAGGACGACGACCTCGGTTTCCTCCGATAGACTCGAGCGGCTGATCTTGAGCACCTCCTGGGTATCCACCTTCTCAAGCCCCATCTCCTTGAGAAAACCATTCAAGGTGCCGAGCTTGAGATTGAGGCCCTTGATCTTGTAGTACATAGGGATGACGATGCTCGGCTCGAAGAGGCTGATCACCTCCGAGGCCCGAGCCGGGGTCAGGCTCCCGCCGCCTCCCACCGGCACCAGCAGGATGTCCACCGTGCCCAGGTCCTCCACCTGGGATTGAGTGGGCACGTGCCCCAGCAGTCCCAGGTGGCACACCGTCAGGCTGTCAAAGTCGAAGGTAAAGACATTGTTCAAACCGCGCGTCGCCCCCCGTTTGCTATCGGCAAAAGTAGGTATGCAGGTGACAAAAACGCCGCCGACCTCGTACTCGCCGGGGCCGTCCAGTAGCTTGAACGGCCCTCGCACACCGGACGTGTAGCGGCACGACGCATCGTCGTAGCTCACGGTGACGATATCGGCGCGAGGCTTGGGGTAGGTGAAACCGACGTCAGGCGGGCAAGGGTCGGTCACGACGTTTGCCAGCCCGCGCTCGCTCAACCGGAAACAGGTCTGTCCGTACCAGGTGATTTCCATACGCGATGCCTTTCTAC
>CAZWPV010000050.1:0-2124 GCA_964635485.1 uncultured Anaerolineales bacterium | reverse complement strand
CCGTGGGGCAATTATACATAGACTGCCGGAAAAGCCAAGCGGGGGGAAGGCGGATTGACATCCGGTGGATTGGTGGAATCTGATCTACAGAGTCAGCAGCACGCCGGAATTCATAATGCCGGTGGGGTCAAAGGTCTGCTTGAGCGCCTCCAAGCCCTGCACGCCCAGAGAGCCGATCTCCTTATCGAGCCAGGGGACATGGTCACGGCCTACACCGTGATGGTGAGTCAGTGTGCCGCCAGCGGCCAGGATTGCATCGGTCGTCGCCTGCTTGATCGCCTGCCACTGCTCCTGCTTTGCCAGCGGATCGGGATCACCCACCTGGCGGCAAAGTAGGGTTGAATAGAGAGAAGCGCCGTGCTCGTAGGCGTGGGAGATGTGCGTCATCACGTAACCCGGGCCGCCGCCGGTGACAGAGATCACGCCCCTCATCGCAGTGACCATGGACTCGTAGAGAGGCATTAGCTTCGACCAAGTGGTGGCCGTCTCCAGCGCGCCCACCATGACGCCGCGATCGAGAAGCACGTCACGCAGGTAGGGCTGGGCGTAGCGATCGCGCACCCACGACTGCCCCGCCGCCCGTCCGAGGGAGCGGCCCTGGTGGTCGCCGCATATCTCTAGCGCCCGATCCCACTGCTGCGCCACCCACTTGGCTTGACCGTCGAACCCCAGCAGCATCAGCGCGCCGCCTGAAGTCAGATCGTATCCCTGTACCCTCAAGTACTGCTCCAGAAGGCCGTTGGTCAAGCGGCGCAGACCGTATTGCTCGTGGTTCAACACGGTGTAGGCGGCAGTTTCCGGGACGTCGGACAGGCGCACGATAGATGGGCGCAGGTCTGAGCTCTGCATCAAGTCGCGGCAAGCGGCGACGCCGTGTTCGAGGCTGCGGAAGAGGACGCCCCGGTAATCCTGCGCTGCCGGCAGTGGATGGATGCGCATCGTAGCTTCGGTGATGACGCCATAGGCTCCCCCGGAACCGACGAGCATGTGCAACAGGCTGGGTCCGGCAGCGGTGGCAGGCGTGTCTTTAGTCTCGATGACGCCGGACGGGGTGAGCACCCGCACCGCCTGCGTCATGTCTTCGATCTTGCCGTAACCGACCGACTTCTGGCCCGCCGCGCGGGTGGCGATCCAGCCCCCCAGGGTGGAGAATTCGAAGGACTGGGGAAAGTGGCCCATTGTAAAGCCCTCTGCGTTGAGCTGCGACTCCACCTCCGGCCCCGTGGCGCCGGCTTGGATGCGGGCCGTGCGCGAGACGGGGTCCACACACAGCACGCGGTCCAGGTTGGCCAGATCGAGGGTAACCGCAGGACGCTCGTCATCCCCGGGCGGCTCGACACCTCCGATGACCGAGCTGCCGCCGCCGAAGGGAATGACGACGATGTCCCGTTCTGCCGCCCAAGCCAGCAGCGAGCAGATCTGTCTTTGATCAGCCGGGTAGACGACGGCGTCGGGAGGATTGGGGATATGGCCGGCGCGGATACGGATCAGATCGCGGTAGGACTTGCCGTAGGCGTGCTCGACGCGGGCCAGCTTGTCGGTGCGCACTCCCTGTTCGCCCAGGAGCGCACGCAAGGATGCCAGCACGGGGTCGTCCAGGCGGGGCGACCGTAGCGCGATCTCCTCCAGGGAGACGGGTGGCGTCTGACGCTCAATCGCCTCGTCGGGCAGCTTGAGCCACTCCCGGAGGGCCGGCCAGAAAGCCGTGCAGCCCTCCAGAGAGTAACCCTGATCGACGGTGCCCCATCCCCACCAACGTAGATTCTGGATGTCCATCTACCTGCTCAACTCCTGCGATCAACGCGACCGCCAAACCACTAAACTATCTTACCGTCTCAGAAAACGGATGTCAATGGGAATTACGAGCTATTTCTCACAAATCCATCAAATGCCCGATGTCCGGCGGTAGCTCCGTGAGTCTGTTCTAGCATTGTCAATAGTATAGCCCGAATTGAACCGCAAGGGAAGCAGGCAACCAGCTTGACAAAGAGAAGGCCCTGTGCTACCTTGCCTTTGAGTCAAGAAATCGCCAGTGGCAGGAGGATGGATCATGACTCGCGAGCAGCTCGTCATCGGCATCGACCTGGGCGGCACCAAGATCAGCACCGCCCTGGTGAACGGCAC
>CAZWPV010000049.1:0-10550 GCA_964635485.1 uncultured Anaerolineales bacterium | reverse complement strand
GCCGATGGATCGTCTCATCTGCGGTGACGTGGGCTACGGCAAGACAGAGGTGGCGCTGCGAGCGGCCTTCAAGACCGTGATGGACGGCAAGCAGGTTGCCATTTTGGTGCCGACCACCGTTCTGGCCCAGCAGCACTATGCCACCTTCCGCCGACGGCTGGCGCCCTTCCCGGTCGAGGTGGAGATGCTGTCCCGCTTTCGCTCCCGCGCCACGCAGAAAAAGATCCTGGAGAGGTTGGAGGCTGAGCAGGTCGACATCGTCATCGGGACGCATCGCCTGCTCCAGAAGGACGTGCGTTTCTCCGACCTGGGGCTGCTGATTATCGACGAGGAGCAGCGCTTTGGCGTCACTCACAAGGAGCGGCTCAAGCGCATGCGCACCGAGGTGGACGTGCTGACACTGACGGCCACGCCTATCCCGCGCACGCTCTACCTTTCGCTGACCGGCGTGCGCGACATCAGCACCATCGAGACGCCGCCCGAGGAGCGGTTGCCGGTCTCGACTTACGTGGGCGAGTACGATGCTCAACTGGTGCGGCGGGCCATCCTGCGTGAGATGGAGCGGGGTGGGCAGGTCTTTTACGTCCACAACCGCGTGCAGACCATCGAGACGGTGCGCCGCCGCCTGGAGAAACTGCTCCCAGAGGCGACCTTCGCCGTAGCCCACGGCCAGATGCGCGAGTCCGACTTGGAGGAGGTCATGCTGCGCTTCGTCGCCGGCGAGGTCGACGTGCTGGTGTGCACCAGCATCATCGAGAGCGGGCTGGACATCCCCAACGCCAACACCCTCGTCGTCGAGCGGGCCGACCGTTTCGGGCTGGCGCAGTTATACCAGTTGCGCGGCCGGGTGGGGCGGGGCGCGCAGCGGGCCTATGCCTACTTTTTCCATGGCCGGGTGACGCGCCTGACGCATGAAGCGCGCCAGCGGCTGGAGACCATGCGCGAGGCGGCGGAGTTGGGGGCTGGGTACACCATCGCCATGCGCGACCTGGAGATTCGCGGAGCGGGCGACATTCTGGGCACCCGCCAGTCGGGCCAGATCGCCGCCGTCGGCTTTGACCTGTACACCCGGCTGCTGGCGCGGGCGGTGCAGGAGATAAAGGCGCGGCGCGATGGCCTGCCTCCGCCGCCGGAGCCGCTGGGGTCCATTCGCATCGACCTGCCCATCCCGGCGCGCCTGCCGGAGGACTATGTTCCCGATGTGAGCTTGCGTCTGCAGATCTATCGCCGCATGGCGGACCTGGGCTCGATGGAGCAGATCGAGGGGATGGAGCAGGAGTTGGCCGATCGCTTCGGGCCGCTGCCCTCGGACGCGCAGAACCTGATGTACCAGTTGTGGCTCAAGGCATTGGCACGCGATGCCGGCGTGGCGACCATCGGCATCGAGAACAACCGCCTGGCGTTGCTGGCGGAGAAGGATTATCCTGACCGCAAGAAGCTTCAGCACGCGCTTCGGGGCCGTGCCAGCGTCAGTCGCCGTGGTATCTGGCTGCCGATGGAGCGCGGCTGGCGTAAGGAGCTGGTGGGGGTGCTGAGGGACATCGCGCGCGTCGTGAGTTGAAGACGCGGTTTGGTGTTTGACGGATGGGGCAGGAGAGAGTATACTAAAGAGCGAGTCGTCGGGGGGGCAAGTGATATGACAGTATTACGCGATCTTTCCATCATCCTTATCGCCGTCGAGGCATTTTCTCTGGCCTTGGCGCCTCTCGTGATACTGGGAGCCTTGGTCTATGGTCTGGGATGGTTCCAGCGACACGAGAACTTGCCCAGTTGGCTCAGGCTGGCTCAGGCGTATATGTCTCTGGGACAGGCTTATGTGGAACTGGTGATGGCTGCCATAGTCCGGCCATTTCTGTTCATCCACTCTGCCATGGCTACGGTTCGGCGATGGCTTGGCGTTATGGTAAAGACGGGAGGCGATACGCAATGAATTTGAAGACACGGGTCATGGTCATCGGCGGCGTCGTCGGAGCGCTGCTGGGTCTGGGTGCTGCTTATCTCTATGTGCAGTCGTCTGGTATCCAAGTGGACGAGGAGGGGAACGAGCGATTGCCCGCCGTTCAACCTGCCAAGGCGCTCACCCTCGGTCTGGCCGTGATGACTATCCTCAGGCAAATCGTTGGCTTTGGCAGAGAGCCTGAGCGGGAAAACGCTGCCTGATTCAACAGGTCGTTCGGCTGCTGCTAGGGACGTCACCGCCTTGTGGCGGGCTGGCAAGTGTGCTTGCTCACGTCACGGTCGATCTGGTCGATGTCCCTTTTAGCACGTATTTGGTTCGGGTCGGGGTGTATCATCCGGGGGGGCGGACAGCGTTCGGCAACCTCGCCGGCATACCCCGACGATGCTGTTCTGTTGATGGAGAGCGAGCGTCACCGGCCCCCCGACGGGGACCAATACAATACTCCGGGGGGGGGCGGGGGGTACAGTCGCCCTCCCCCCCCCCATCTTGTTGAGAAGATACGCAGAAGGGGAGTTGCAGGAACAGGAGGAGCAACTGGGATTGGGCTTTGCCGTCAAGACGGCGTGACGACGCGATTTTAATCAAAGGGGCTCCAGATGCTGCAAGGCTCTGGAGCCCCTTTGGCATGGCAGCGAACCTTAAAATTCGGGTTTTTTAAGGTTTGGGATGGAGATTCTCTTGACAAGTGGGAGAAATTTGTATACACTTAGCTTACAATGTAAGTATTATTAAGCGTTGTGATCACAAGCGAATTCGAGCGATGACAAATCAAGTAAAAGTATTCGACAAGTCCGTTACCTTCAGGATGGAGGAGGAGGACTACAAAGAAATAGAGCGGATAGCGCAGGAGAGCGGGGTCTCCATTGCGTGGGTTCTGCGCTACGCAATCAAGCAGTTTCTGGAAGCTCGGCCCAAGCAGTTGAAGCTCCTTTGAGTCCATCGCGCTTGCGTCGCAGCGCCCGGCGAATCCCCGTGAGATGCCGACTCCTTGGGTGTTTTGGTTTTGGTCAGCAGGGAGCACGGTTCTTTGACAGCAGGTGTTCTAACTCCCGCAAGCCCTGAGCGGGGTTCTTTAGGTTTGGCTCGGGAGCTCGCGGGGGTTTTCTACAAGAACCTTAAAATTCACATATAGCACTAGCCAAAGCGCTAAAAATGTTGTATAATATGGACAATTGTGGGGCAAAGTGGAGTAAAGTGGGGGATCGTCCTGTTCGAGTGCCCCGTTTTTGCTCCTGTGTGGGGGGGAATTCAACGCTATGTTTTTGGGCGAGTTCGTCCATACCATCGACGAGAAAGGGCGGCTGATTATCCCCGCCAAGTTTCGCGATGAGTTGGCCGAGGGCCTCGTTGTCACTCGCGGCATTGACCGCTGCCTGGCGATTTACCCCATGGAGGAATGGAGGCGGTTGGCCGAGCAGGTGAGCGCGCTGCCGATGACCGATCGGCTTGCTCGTGCCTTCCGCCGCCTTGTATTTGCCAACGCTTCTGATGCCGTCCTTGATAAGCAGGGCCGCGTATTGGTTCCCCCGCGTTTGAGGGAGTATGCTGATCTCAACGGTGAGGCCATTGTCACCGGACTTAACACCTACGTCGAGGTCTGGAATCCCGATGCCTGGGGCGAGGAGCGCGAACGCGTCGAGGGATACGACGTGAACATCGAGGCATGGAAAGAACTAGAAATCTAGCCGAGGCGCAACCTCAGCTCGATCAGCATACCGGTAGCTCTGAGGCCCAGCAAGAGGGTAGGGCGAGGGCGGCTCATATTCCCGTTCTTTTCCAAGCAGTGCTTGACGGTCTCCAAGTCAGACCTGGTGGCCGATACGTCGATGCAACGGTGGGGGGCGGCGGACACGCCGCCGGGATTCTAGAGACCTCATCCCCCGATGGGCGTCTTCTGGGTCTGGATCGAGATCCGATGGCGTTGAAAGCGGCGGGTATGCAATTGGCTTCCTTTGGTGAGCGCGTCGCACTTGTACATAGTTCCTTCAGCCACCTGGCGGAGGTCGTGCATACCCGCCGCTTCGTCCCCGTCGATGGCGTCCTGTTCGACCTGGGGCTTTCTTCGCTCCAGTTGGCCGATCCGGGACGCGGCTTTGCTTTTATGGTGGATGGGCCGCTCGATATGCGTTTTGACCCGCAATCGGAGGGAGCGACCGCCGCCGATCTGGTAAATGGCCTTTCGGCAGAAGAGTTGGCGGCGCTGCTGTTCAGGTATGGCGAGGAGAGGCGTTCGCGGCGCATCGCGGAGGCGATTGTGGAGGCACGTCCGCTTCACACGACGGCTGAGCTGGTCGCCGTCGTCGAGCAGGTGGTCAAGCAGCGCGGGCGCATCCACCCGGCGACGCGTACGTTTCAGGCCTTGCGCATCGCCGTCAACGACGAGTTGGCTGCGCTGGAGTCAGCGCTCCCCCAGGCGGTGGAGATTCTGACTCCCGGCGGCCGGTTGGCGGTGATCGCCTTTCACTCGCTGGAGGATCGTATCGTCAAACGCTTCTTCCGCCGGGAGAGCCGCGATTGCATCTGCCCGCCGGAGGCTCCGGCATGTACTTGCGATCACCGGGCCACGCTGCGGGCGATCTCGCGCAAGCCGGTCCGCCCGATGGCAGAGGAGATCGCGGCAAATCCACGGGCGCGTTCGGCCCGGCTGAGGATAGCTGAGCGAATCGGGTAGGGGGACGGAAATGTCCAGTTTTATGCAATGGGTGACGCACGGCGTCAAGCGCGGTCGGTTCGAGGTAAACCGCCGTACGGCTCTTTATCTCTTTACCGCTATCGTTGTGTTGGTGTTGGTGGCGACTCTCTACCTGATGCTGGTCAGCCGGACGGCGGCGCGGGGTCGCCGCGTTGAGCAGTTACGGGCGGAGTTGTCCTGGCTGAAGAAGGAGAATGAGCAGCTTGAGGTCGAGGTCGCCAAGGCGAGCGCCGTATCTCGCCTCTGGAGCCGGGCGGTTGAGTTGGGCTTTGTGCCGGCCGACCAAGTGGAGTTTGCATCTCTCTCGGACGATGGGCCGTAAGCACAGGAGAGTGTTCTGATGGCAGAAGGGCCACGGCGGCGCCTAAGATTGGTGAGCATGTTGTTGATCGGTCTCCTGTTGGTGATCGTGGCTCAGTTGGTGCATGTGCAAGTCATCAGCCACGGCTTTTACGCGGATTGGGCCGAGGAGCAATACAGACGGCCCATCGTGGTGGTCGAGCCTCCTCGGGGCGTGATCCGTGATCGGGATGGTCACCTGCTGGCGGGCAACTCGGTGATGTACTCGATTGAGGCCGATATGCGTTTTGTGGAGGATGTAGAAGCGACGGCGGCGGAGTTGGGCAAGCTCCTGCACATGCCTTCCATTGAGATCGAACGGCGGTTGTCTAGCGAAGATGATCCGTGGGTGCTGGTCTGCCCCTCGGTTTCGAAGGAATTGGGAGAGAAAGTCGCGGCTGAGAGGTTGCAGGGGATCACGGTTCGATCGCTGTGGGTCAGAGAATACCCTGAGGGGCGGTTGGCGTCTCATGTGCTCGGGTTCTGCAACGCCGAAGACGATTGCTTCTACGGGATCGAGGGGTTCTATGACTCGCTGCTGCGACCGGAGGAGGTAGACCCGGAAGAACGACGAGATCCGCTCGGCGAGGAGTTCCTGTGGGTTGGACAGCCGGTTGTGTTTCCCGAGGCGGGAACGGAGGTGGTGCTGACGCTCGACCGCACCATACAGATGTTGGCGGAGGAGGAACTGGCGCGGTCGGTGAGGGAGTACCAGGCCGAGGGCGGCACGATCATCGTGATGGACCCTCGCACTTTTGAAATCCTGGCTTTGGCCAGTTTGCCCAACTACGATCCGGCCAAGTTCTTTGAGTTTGCCGACCAATCTCCGCTTCCGTTTGAGGATCCGGCCATCAGTAAACAATACGAGCCGGGCTCCATCTTCAAAATCCTGACGGTGGCTGCCGCTCTCGATTCGGGGATGGTGACGCCGGAGACGACGTACTACGACCGGGGCGAGATCGAGGTGGGAGGGCAGGTGATCAAAAACGCCTCCCGCGAGGCGTATGGCGAGCAGGCGGTATCCGACATCTTGATCAAGTCGCTCAACGTGGGGACGGCCTGGCTGAGCACGCAGATGGGGCCGGACACGTTCTATCGCTACGTGCGGGCTTTTGGCGTTGGACAACCTACAGGGATCGATCTGGCGGGTGAGGCGCCCGGCCAGTTGTGGCTGCCGAGCGATTTTGAGGACTGGCACGATGCTAACCTGGGGACGAATTCCTTCGGACAGGGCCTGGCAGTGACGCCGATCCAGATGGTCACTGCGGTGGCGACGGTGTCCAACGACGGGGTACGGCTGCGACCTCACATCGTGGGGCGACACATCGGGTCTGATGGCGCGGTCGTCTTCGCTCAGCCGATGGTCGAAGCACAGCCGATTTCGTCGAACACAGCGCGCCAGTTGTCAGAGATGATGGTGCGCGTGGTGGAGGAGGGCGCGCCCGGGGCCAGGGTGGAGGGCTATCGCGTGGCAGGCAAGACGGGCACGGCGCAGATTCCCATCCCTGGCGGATATGATAAGCAGAGGACGATCGCTTCCTTCGTTGGGTTTGGGCCGGTGCCCAATCCGCAATTTGTCATCTTGGTCAAGTTGGATCGGCCAAAGACGTCGATCTGGGCTGTCGATACGGCTGCCCCAGCGTTCAGCAGGCTGGCATCGCGACTGTTCGTCATCTTGGATATTCCACCTGAGGGCGGGATGATGGCGGAGGCAACAAGGTGAGTGCGAAGAGGTTGGCGATAGCGGATGTGATCGAAGGGCTGACGGGCGTGCGCCCTGAGGGGCTGGATCGGCCGATTTCCAAGACGGTGATAGACTCGCGGCAGGCTGAGCCGGGTGCGCTGTTCGTCGCGCTTGAGGGCGAGCATGAGGATGGCCACGAGTACGTCGCCGACGCCTTTTCTCGCGGCGCAGCCGCGGCGATCGTTGAGCGGCCCGTCAAAACCGGTGGGCTGGTGATGGATTTGGCCGATCCCAGTGGAACGCTGCCCAGCGCCTGGTCGTTGCCTTTGGTAATCAAGGCCCCCAATACCCTGATGGCGCTTCAGCAGGTGGCGGCGTTCTGGCGACAACAGCACGACGTGCGCGTGATCGGCATCACCGGGAGCGTGGGCAAGACGACGACGAAGGAGCTAACGGCGGCGGTGCTGTCTCGCCGTTACGAGACGCTCAAGAGCGAGGCCAGCTATAACAACGAGATCGGGCTCCCGCTGACGCTGATGCATCTGACGGACAAACACGAGCGGGTGGTGCTGGAGATGGGCATGTACGACGTGGGCGAGATATCCGACCTGGCCCGGATCGCGCAGCCCCATGTCGGCGTCGTGACCATCATCGGGCCGGTGCACCTGGAGCGGGCCGGGACGATTGAGCGCATCGTACAGGCCAAGACGGAGTTGGTCAAGGCGTTGCCGCCGGCTCCAGAGGGCGTGGCGATTCTGAACTATGACGACGAGCGTGTGCGAGGAATGTCAGAGGCGACTCGGGCGCGCGTTTTTTACTACGGCCTCTCACCCAAAGCCGACCTGTGGGCGGACGACATCGAAGGATTGGGCCTGGATGGCATTCGCTTTCAGCTTCACTGCGGCGACGAGGAGATGTTTGTCAAAATCCCGCTGCTGGGACGGCACTCGGTCCACACCGCGCTGCGGGCGGCGGCAGTGGGGCTGCTCGAAGGGCTGAACTGGCAGGAGATCATCGAGGGGCTGCGGGGGCCCTCGGCGCAACTGCGGCTGGTGGCGGTGCCCGGGCCGAAGGGTTCCACTATTTTGGACGATACCTATAATGCCAGCCCGGCTTCGACCATCGCCGCGCTAAACCTGCTCGGGGAGCTGGGGGGGCGCAAGATCGCCATCTTGGGCGATATGCTGGAACTGGGTGACTATGAGGAGGAAGGGCACCAGAAGGTGGGCATGCGGGCGCTAGAGGTGGCTGACGTGCTCATCACTCTCGGCTCGCGTGGGCGCATCATCGGTGAGGCTGCGCTGCGCTGGGGTATGTCCTCCGACCAGGTGCACATTTTTGAGGAAAACGCCGAGGCGATTGCCTTGTTGGAAAAGATCGTGACGAGTGACGACGTGATCTTGGTCAAAGGCTCACGGGCGATGAAGATGGAAGAAATCATCAGCGCGCTGGTGAGGCCGTAGGGATTCTAGGTTGTTAAGGTTCGGAGAAGATTATAGCACATATGTTCTATAGCGTCAAGTTGGTGCGGGGGGAGGAAAATCTCTAGGTGTGCTCATTATGGGCTTTGCGCTGATCTTGGCGAGCATTTCCTTTCTCCTGGCGGTGGTGTGGGGACCGCTGCTCATTCGCATTCTGCACCACTACAAAATGGGCAAGCGTATCCGCATCGATGGGCCACGCAGCCACATGACCAAGCAGGGAACGCCGACGATGGGCGGGCTGATGATCGTCGTGCCGGTGCTCCTGATCACGGTGGCGCTTAACATTTACAACCTGTTGAGACAGACGCAAGAAGGCCGCTCGATCTTGGTGCCGCTGGGCGTGATGCTGGCCTATGCGCTGATTGGCGCGGTGGATGACGTCGCAGGAGTGCGCGGCATGCGGCGTGGCGAGGGCTTTACAGCCCGGCACAAGACGCTACTGGAGGTGCCGTTGTCGCTGGTGATCGCTACGGTGATGCTGCTGATGCAGCTCCAGTTCACCGGGCAGGTGGGCGTGCCGACCGTAGAACTTCCCGTCGAGCTGGGGTGGGCTTGGGTGCCCATCGCAGCACTTTGGGTTTACGGCTTTGCCAACGCCGTTAATCTGACCGATGGGCTGGATGGACTGGCGGGCATCATCGTCGCCAGCGCCTTTGCCGCCTACGGCGTGATTGCGCTGCTGCAGGGACAGATCTATCTGGTGCAGTTCTGTTTTGTCGTCGTAGGGGCCTGCTTTGCCTTCCTGTGGTACAACGCCCACCCGGCGCAGATGTTCATGGGTGATACGGGGGCTCTGGCCCTGGGGGCGACGCTGGCGACAGTGGCGCTGATGACGGGCCAGTGGCTGCTGCTGCCGGTGGTGGCTCTGGTTCCGGTCGCTGAGACGACCTCGGTCGTTTTACAGGTAGCCTATTTCAAATACACCAAGCGCAGGTTTGGCCGTGGACGGCGGTTGTTCAAGATGAGCCCCTTGCACAATCATTTTGAGTTGTTGGGCTGGTCGGAAACGCAGGTCGTGTGGCGCTTCTGGCTGATAGGGCTGCTGGCGGCCATGGCGGGCGTGGCGCTGGCGCTGGTGTAGAGTGCTTGTTTTGTGGAGGTGAAGGATGAAAACAGGTTTGTTGTGGTTTGACGACGATCCTCGCAAGGAGTTGGAGGAAAAGGTGCTGCGGGCGGCGGCGCATTACGAGCGCAAGTACGGGCAAGCGCCTAATCTGTGCTTTGTCCATCCCAGCGCGTTCAACGGAAATGGGAACGGGAAGCGTGGCAAGAAGAACGACATCGTAAAGGCCGGGGAAGTCGAGATCCGTCCTGGCCGTTCAGTCCTGCAGCATCATTTCTGGTTGGGTGTGGCCGAGGAGAAACCTCAGGCCTCTGGGCGCAAGTCCCAATAGCGAGTGGTATCGATGTTGGAGTTGAATGGAAAGCGGGTCGTCATTCTGGGTCTGGCGCGGCAGGGCGTGGCGCTGGCGCGTTTCCTGGCGCGCAGCGGAGTCAAGGTGACGGCCTCCGACCTGCGGGATGAGGCGGCGCTGGCCGACGCGATGGCAGAATTGAGCGATCTGTCCATTCGCTACGTGCTGGGTGAGCATCCGCCGAGTTTGCTGGATGGAGCCGATCTGTTGTGCCTCAGCGGAGGGGTGCCGACCGGCGTTCCCGTCGTCGCGGAGGCTCGGCGGCGCGGGATACCACTGAGCAACGACGCCCAGATCTTTTTGGAGCGCTGCCCTGCGCCCATAATCGGCATCACCGGCTCGGCGGGCAAGACGACGACGACGGCGCTGACGGGGGAGATGTGCCGCGCGGCGGGCTTTCAAACCTGGGTGGGCGGCAACATCGGCAACCCCCTCATCGCCGACCTGGATGAGATCGGGCCTGACGACTGGGTGGTGATGGAGCTTTCCAGCTTCCAGTTGGAGCTGATGACGGTCAGCCCGCACGTCGCGGCGGTGCTCAACATCACGCCCAACCACCTGGATCGGCACGGGACGATGGAGGCGTACATCGCCGCCAAGCGCAACATCGTGGCCCATCAGGGGGTGGACGATTTCGCGCTCCTGGGTTACGACGACGCCAACGCTCGCGCGCTGGCGCTGGATACGGCGGCGCAGTTGTATTGGTTCAGCGGCGGGGCCGAAGTGGAACAGGGGGCGTTCAAGACCAACGGCGAGCTGACGCTGCGCTTGGAGGACAGGGACCGCACGATCTGCTACGCCTCCGAAGTGCAGTTGCTGGGGCGGCACAATCTGCTGAACGTGCTGGCGGCCAGCGCGCTTGCCGGGATGGTCGGCGTGCCGGTGGAGGCGATGCGGGAGGTGGCGACGACGTTCACCGGTGTCGAGCATCGTCTGGAGTTGGTGCGGGAGTTGGACGGCGTGTGCTGGTACGACG
>CAZWPV010000048.1:0-10729 GCA_964635485.1 uncultured Anaerolineales bacterium | reverse complement strand
ACGGCGCTGGCGGCCGCCGAGGGCGCGAAGCAAGCCCGCTTGATGAGAGCCTACGGCAAAGCCGTGGCAGAGATGGAGGCTTTGAACCGGACGCAAACACCGGCCCACGAGGCAGAATCGATCCTGGCCGGACTGGGGCTGGGGCTGGCCGACGTACCGCTCGAAACCCCCGTCGCCACTCTCAGCGGTGGGCAAAAGACCCGCCTGGGACTGGCGCGCATACTGGCACACAATCCTCAGCTCCTCCTGCTGGACGAGCCTACCAACCATCTCGATATCGAAGCACTGGAGTGGCTGGAGGAATGGCTGCAAAGCTACCGAGGCGCAGCTCTGATCGTCTCCCACGACCGCACGTTCCTGGAGTGCACCGTGAGCACCATCCTGGAACTTGATCCCGACACGCACACAGTCATCCCCTACCCCGGCACGTTCGAGGATTACGTCGAGGCCAAGGTGCGGGAGCGGGAGAGGCAGTGGGCGGCGTACAAAGACCAACAGGATGAAATCGCGCGGCTGCGCAGCGCCGCCGCCCGGCTGCGCGGGCAGGCCAAATTCAGGCGCGGCGGCAAGGCAGATAGCGGCGACAAGTTCGCCAAAGGGTTCTTTTCTGACCAGAGCGCCAGGACGGTGGGGAAGGCCAAGCACATCGAACGGCGGGTGGAGCAACTGCTGACCGACGAGCAAATGGAAAAGCCTACGCGCTCCTGGCAGATGAAGCTGGCCTTCGAAGATACGCCGGAGAGCGGCAAGGACGTGCTGGTCCTTGAGGATGTGTCCATCGGTTACGGCGGCGTGCCGCTGGTGCGGGGGATCGACCAGGTGCTGCGCGCCGGGGAGCGCGTCGCGCTGATCGGCCCCAACGGCGCGGGCAAGACCACGCTGCTGCGCGCCATCACCGGAGAGATCGCCCCGTTGGCCGGGGAGGTACGGCTGGGCGTCAACGTCAAGCTGGGCTACCACGCCCAGGAGCAGGAGACACTCGACCCCGACAGCACGCCCCTCGAGACCGTCACCCGCGTGGCGGCGATGTCCGAGACCGACGTGCGCTCGTTCCTGCACTACTTTCTCTTCAGCGACGACGAGGTGTTTATGCCGATCAAGATGCTGAGCTACGGAGAGAGCGCGCGGCTGACACTGGCCCGCCTGGTGGCGACCGGCTGCAACTTTTTGTTACTCGACGAGCCGATCAACCACCTCGACATCCCCAGCCGGAGCAAATTCGAGCAGGCGATGCAGGCGTTCGAGGGCACGGTGCTAGCCGTGGTACACGACCGCTATTTCATCCGCGGGTTCGCCACGCGCATCTGGGCCATCCACGACGGGAAACTCAAGAGTTACGTCGATCTGGAGCAGCAGCGAGCGCACACAGCACGGTGACTGGCCCTCGTCGGCGGTTTTGAGTATAATGTGTCCAATAGGGATAATCCCTGGTCTGAAAATGGGATCTCACGCAAAGGCGCCAAGACGCAAAGATATAAGACTTGGCGACTCTGCGGCTTTGCGTGAGGGCTTCATACCCCAAGGTAACCGCAGGGCACGTTCACTACAGTAGCAAAACACAGGAGAGGAAAATGCGCAACACCAGACAAATCTTTATCGGCGTCGCCATCATCGCTATCGGTTTGATCGCCCTGATCGGCAGTATATTCGACGTGGACCTGGGGCGCTTTCTGTGCCCCACCGTACTCATCCTGGCAGGCGTGTGGCTGCTCGTGCGCCCTCGGATGGCCAGGCCCGGCACGGCGTTCACCACCAAGCTGCTGGGCGACGTGCGCCGTCGCGGAGAGTGGCAGGTGGCTGAAGAGGATATCACCCTCGGCGTGGGAGACATCAGGCTGGATATGACCCAAGCCGATATCCCCATCGGCGAGACGCGCATCCGCGCCTCCGGGCTGGTGAACGGCATCAAGCTAATCGTGCCGGAAGGCGTGGGGATGATGGTATCGTCTATGGCCTTCTTGACCGAGGCCAAGGTTTTCGGCCAGAAACACACCCGCTTCTTCGCCATCAGCCAGTTCGCCAGCGAGGACTATGAGACAGCCGAGCGCAAGGTGCACCTGGACCTGAGCTACTTTGTGGCCGACGTCAACGTCAGGCGCGCCCCAGCGGAGGTAGAATGAGCGAGAACAGCACAGCCATCCAAACCCACACCCTGACCCGGCGCTACGGCGATCTGACCGCCGTGGATCGTCTTGACCTGGCGGTGCCTCAGGGCGTCATCTTTGGCTTCCTGGGTCCCAACGGCGCGGGCAAATCGACCACGATCAACATGCTCACCAGCCTGCTGCCGCCCACCGCCGGTACGGCCACGGTGGCGGGGTTCGATATCAAAGAGGAGCCGCTGGAGGTCAAGCGCCGCATCGGCACGATGCCCGAGGACCTGAGCCTTTACGAGCGACTGACCGCCAGCGAGCACATCGAGCTGGTGGGGCGGCTGCACGGCCTGGATCACGCCGAGATCGAGCGCCGCATACCGCCCCTGCTCGACCTGCTGGAGTTGGAGGATAGCGCCGACAAGATGATCCTCGACTATTCCCACGGCATGCGAAAGAAGACGGCGCTGGCCTGCGCGCTGATCCACACCCCCGAGATCCTGTTCCTCGACGAGCCCTTCGAGGGCATCGACCCCATCTCCACCAAGGCGATCAAGGAGGTGCTGCGCGACATGGTGGCCCAGCGCGGGACGACGGTCTTTTTCTCCACCCACGTGATGGAGCTGGCCGAGCGCTTTTGCGACCAGGTGGGCATCATCAACAAGGGGCAGCTTGCGGGCGTGGGCAGCATCGCCGAGCTGCGCCAGCGCGCCGACCTGCCCGACGACGCCCCGCTGGAGGACGTCTTCATCCGCACCGTGGGCGCGGAGGTGGAGGACGAGGGACTGCTGGGGTGGCTGACGGGAAACGAATGAGGATTCGCCATTGATGTACATTGCCATCATCGCATCCGGAAGCCGCGGGGACGTCCAACCCTACGTCGCCCTGGGCAAGGGGTTGGCACAGGCCGGTCACGTCGTGCGACTGGTGACTCACCTGGACTTTGAGACGCTGGCCAACGCGCACGGGCTCAAGTTCTGGCCCGTCGCAGGCAACGTAAAGGATGTCGCGCAGAGCGCAGAGATGCGCAAGCGTTTGGGGAAGGGAAATTTCCTAGCCGTCATGAGACTGATGGCCAAAGAGGCCCAACGCGGAGCGCTTAATCTGGCAGAAGGTGGTTTGGCGGCCTGCCAGGGCGTGGATCTGGTGCTCGCAGGCATAGGTGGGCTGTTCATCGGCCTGGCCCTGGCGGAAAAGCTTGGGATTCCGCTGCTGCAGGCTTACTATATTCCCTTTACGCCCACGCGCGCCTATCCCAGCTTTCTGCTGCCCAGGCAGCCATCCTGGCTCGGAGGTTCTCTGAATCGCCTATCTCATCACCTTGTGTGGCAGATCATGTGGCAGGCGTTCCGGCCGGCCGATAGACTGGCGCGAAGAAAAGTGCTCGATCTGCCGCCCGCTCCGTTCTGGGGGCCGTATAGCGCCGATGGCGCCCAGCACGTCCCAATCCTGTACGGATTCAGTCCATCCGTCATCCCTCCGGCACCTGACTGGGGTGATTCCATCCACGTCACCGGCTATTGGTTCCTGGATGCGGCGGATGATTGGACCCCACCCCCGGCTCTGAGCGAGTTTCTGGAGGCCGGCCCCCCACCCGTCTATATCGGGTTTGGGAGTATGAGCAGCAGAAAACCGGAGGAAACCACCGATCTCATCCTACAGGCCCTCGCTCAAACGCAGCAGCGGGCGATCATACTTTCTGGATGGGGCGGTTTGCACAAGGAGGACTTGCCGGACTCGGTCCTCATGGTCGACTCGGTTCCCTTTTCGTGGCTGTTCCCGCGCGTCGCGGCTGTGGCACATCACGGCGGCGCCGGGACGACGGGCGCCGGGCTCAGAGCGGGTGCTCCCTCTATCGTGATCCCGTTCTTTGCAGATCAGCCCTTTTGGGGGCAGCGCGTAGCAGCGCTAGGCGTCGGGCCGGAACCGATCCCGCGCAAAAAGCTGACGGCGGAGCAACTCGCGCAGGCGATTCACACGGCCGTGACGGACCAAGCGATGCGTCAGCGCGCGGCCGATCTGGGCGCGAAAATTCAGGCAGAAGATGGCGTCGCGCGCGCGGTTGCCATCGTACAGGATGCATTTTAACTATGTGGACTGAACTCAAAACCCTTCTCTGGCTACAATGGAAACTGACGCGGGCAATGTTCCGCAGCCACCGTCTGAGCGAAAAGCTGCGCGTCCTGGGACTGATATTCCGCGTCATCTCGCTCCTGTTCACCTTCCCCATGTTCATCGTCATGGGCATCGGCGTGGCGGTGGGCCTGATCCTGCTCTCGCCCCGCGCCGCCTACGAGGCGGTGATGATTGCAAACACCGGCCTGTTCTTCATCTGGTTGCTGCTGCCCGCCTCGGCCAACTCGCAGATGGTCGAGCGCTTCGAGATGTCACGCCTGTTCCCCCACCCCATCAGCTTTCGCAGTCTAGTCGTAGGCAGCACGGCGGTCTCGATGCTGACGATGACGGGCTTTTGGACCATCCCCCTGCTCATCGGCGAGGTCATCGGACTGACCTATCACCAGCCCCTGGCCTTCCTGCTGATCGCGCTGGGCGCGCTGCCTGCCTTTGCCGTGCTGGTGCTGACCGGGCGCATCATGGACGACGTATTCGACCTGGTGGCAGGCGACCGGCGCTTGCGCGCCCTGGCCTTGACCCTGTTCACCCTGCCCTTTATGTTCTGCTGGCTGGGGCAGTATATCTTTCAATACGCCGATTGGGAGCAGAACCCATTCCTGCAGTCCCTAGAGACGGCGAGCGGCCCCGGCGAGATACTAGAGATGCTGGATATATCGAGCCTGCTGATCTGGGTGCCGATGGCCTGGCCCACGGCGGGGATGAGCTTGGCGGTAAGCGGGCAATGGGGGCTAGCACTCCTGTTCCTCGCACTATCAGTGGTGGGCGTCGCCCTACTCCTGCGCGTGCACGCCGGGATCACCCGCCGGCTGATGCAGGGCGCAGCGCTGAGCATCGGCACGCAGCGGGTGCGCAGCCGCAAGTGGCGCGTGCGCCTGCCAGGACCACCGGCCCTGTGGGCCGTTTTCCGCAAGGACTGGCTCTACCTTTTGCGCAGCCCCATGCCGCGGCGCCTGATTTTTTCATCCATAATTATGGTCGCCGCAACGGCCCTCCCTGCGATGCGAGGCTTTGCCGAAAACGACGTCTCACCTGTACTTGAGCGCCTCATTCCTCTCCTGGTCGGCGCCTTTATCCTCACGATGGCGGGCATGGCGATCAATATGGGATTGACGGCAAACTATTTCGGCGCCATCGACAGAGAGGGATTCGCAACGCTGGCGTCCTCCCCCTTGAAACGCTGGCTCGTGCTCCTCTCGGCCAACCTGGCCGCCCTGCTCTATGCAAGCCTGCACGTCTCGGCGATCTCGCTCGTCATCGCGATCCTCACCGGCTCCTGGGCCATCCTGCCGCTGGGCATATGCCTGGGGCTATGTCTGCAGATCGGCAGCACGCCGGCCTACAACCTGGCCGCCATCATCGGCCCCTACCGCGCCCAGCTCAAGTTCAGCCGGGGGACGCGCCAGCGAGGCAACGCGTGGGGTATGCTGGCCTGGGTCGTCTCCGCGCCGCCCGTCCTGGCTCTGATCCTGCTCCCCTACATCTTTTGGAAGCCTGGCCTGGTGATTACGATCCCGGCAGCCATCGTCTACAGCCTGGGACTCTATGTGCTGACCCTCAAACCACTGGGCAGACTGCTCCAGCGCCGCGAACACGCCATCCTGGAGGCGGTCACCACCCAGGAATAAAAAAGCGCCGGCCCCAAGCCGACGCTCTGCTTTTCACACAGTTGCCCTGTTACTTGTCCTCTTCCCCTCGCATCAGCTCCTCCAACATGCCCGGATTGACAAGGAAAGTGACCAGTCCACAACGCTTGCAAGCCCGGGCGGCGGTCGGTATCTCCTTACGGTAGCGGCCAAAAAGCGAGCGGTCGTTGAGAAAGCGAGCCGGCACAAAGCGCGCGGGGCTGTCGCTCCACATCGTGCCGCTGATGATGACGCCATCTATCAACTCGCCCCCACACGCCGGACATCGTTGTTCACTCATTGGTCGCCTCCCTATCGTAATCATCTAGGACCCGCCGGCCCTCAAAGTCAAAAGTGTCACCTCGGGGCGACAGTTGAAGCGCACCGCCGGAGGGACCAGCCCTACGCCCCGGTTCACGTAGAGCCACATGTCGCCCACCCGATATCGCCCGGCATGGTACTTGGTCGCCAAGTACGGCAAAACCGGCGGCCCGAAGAAAGGCCACCGCACTTGCCCGCCGTGGGAATGGCCCGAAACTTGCAGGCCTACCCTCCCATTGGCGGCCACCGTATCGGCATAATCCGGCTCGTGTGCCAGGAGCACGACCGCCGCGCCCGATGGCAACCCGGCCAAAGCTTTGCCCAAATCGGCGTACTGCTCCCACACATCGTCCACCCCCGCCACCCACAGCCCGTCCGCCACCTCGCGCGCCGTGTTGCGCAGAACGGTGATCCCGGCGTCGACCAACGCCCCGGCGACGGTGTCGGCGTGCGTCCAGTGGTCGTGGTTGCCCAAACAGGCCAGCACCTCGCCCGCGTCCACCAGCGGCGCCAGCGCCTCTGCGCAAGAGACCGCATTCCCGGCGGAGCGCGACACGAAATCGCCGGTCAACACGGCCAAGTCGGCCTCCTGCCGTAACGCCAGCCCCACCGCCCGCTCGATATCCTCCTGCGCGACTTCCGGCCCGCGGTGCAGATCGGAAAGCTGCACAATGGTGAAGCCATCGAGAGCGGCGGGCAAACCGCGTAGCGGAATATCCACACTCTCTAGCGCCAGCCAATTCGGTTCAATGGTGGTGGCGTACCCCCAACCTCCGCAGGTCAACGCCCCCGCCTCCACCGCCCCAACCAGCGCCAATTTGAGAAATCGCCGCCGCGTAACCTTGCGCGCCACACCTACATTATACGCCTCGCCCTGGCAATTTGCAATTCTTCGTATTCCCTCACGCATCACAAATCACGCCTCACGTTTTACGTTTTGCACTTTACGTGGTATACTGCGGCCCGGATTATGCGCTTCAAACACCTCACACTCCAGGGCTACAAGTCCTTCGCCACCAAGACCGAGTTCCTGTTTCCCACTGGCATCACGGCCATCGTCGGCCCCAACGGTTCGGGCAAAAGCAACATCGCCGATGGCATCCGCTGGGTGCTGGGCGAACAGCGCATCAGCTCGCTGCGGGGCAAGTCGACCGCCGATATGATCTACGCCGGCGGGCGGCGGCGTGCCCGCGCAGGCATGGCCGAGGTCTCTCTGATCCTCGACAACGCCGACGACTGGCTGCCCATCGAGTTCAGCGAGGTCACCGTCGCCCGGCGGGCCTACCGCTCCGGCGAGAACGAGTACCTCATCAACGGCTCGAAGGTGCGGCTGCGCGACATCACCGAACTGCTGGCCGCAGGCGGGCTCAGCCAGCATACCTACACCGTGATCGGTCAGGGGTTGGTCGACGCGGCGCTCTCGCTGCGTCCCCAGGAGCGGCGCGCGCTCTTCGAGGAGGCCGCCGGCATCAGCGTCTACCGTGCCCGGCGAGAGGACACGCTCAACAGACTGGAAGAGACGCAGCATAACCTGGAGCGCGTGCGCGACATTGTCGGCGAGATCACCCCACGCCTACGGCGACTGGAGCGGGAGGTAGAGCGAGTCGAAGACTACCGGCGGATGGTCGTCCACCTGGAGCGTCTGCAGCGCACGTGGTACGGCTACCAGTGGGGATGCCAACAGGGCGACTTGGCCCGCGCCCTGGAAAAGGCTTCCTATCTGACATCTATCCTGGAGAAGCACCAGGGGGAGGCAGCGGCGCTCAGCGAGAAGCTGATCCAGCAACGCCAGCGGGAAAGCGAATTGCGCGCCCAACTGCGCGATTGGTATCACGAGAGCGGCGACCTGCTCGACCGGGTCAACGAGGAACGACGTGAACTGGCCGTGACGGAGGAACGCACGCGACTGCTAAACACCCGGCGCGAAGAACTGTTGGCCGAACTCGAGCCCCTGAACGACCAGGAGAAAGCGCAATCCGGACACGTCGCCCAAGCCCGCGCGCGGGCCGAGCAATTGGAACGGGAGCTGGTAGAGCGCAAACAGCACCTCGAAGCGCAGGAACAAGCGTGGCTGGCCGCCAAAGAGCGAGCGCAGGAACCCGCTCAGCGGCATACCGAGGTTGAGCAGGAGTTGCGCGAGAGCCGCGCGCGGTTGGACGGCCTGAATCAAGCGCTGGCCGGGGTCCGTGCGGAGGAAGCGAGGCTTGCGGGCGAGAAAGAAGCACTCACCCGCCTGGAGACGGAGAGAGCTACATACGACGCCGGCGTTCACGCATTGCTTCAGACCGATCTGGAGGGCATCCTGGGGTCACTGGCGGCGCTGATTCAGGTACCTCCTGAGTGGGAGCGCGCCGTCGAGGCGGCTTTAGGACGCGACCTCCAAGCCATCGTCGTAGAACACGCATCCACCGTCGAAGCAATCCAGCAAATCCTGGAAGCCTCCGGCGGGCGGGTGACCGTGCTGCCGCTAGACGATTTGCGGCCGGCCCCACCGCTGCCCGCAGGTGCTTTGCGCGCCGCAGGCGCGACGCACGCCGCCGACGTCGTCCTCTGTGAAAATAGCGTGCGGCCAGCGGTCGAAACACTGCTGGGCGCCATCGCCCTGTGCGACGACCTGGCAGCAGCACGAGCGCTGCTCCCCGCGATGCCGCCGGGCAGCCGCTGTGCCACTCCCAATGGCACCGTACTGCGAGCCAACGGCGCTATGTCGGTGGGCGAAAGCGGTACAGCCAATATCCTGGCAACCGAGCGGGCCCGGCGAGAACTCCCGATAAAGATGGAGGAAATCCGCCAGCGCCGCCAGCAGATCGAAGGAAAGCAACAAGCGCAGGCCGAGTGGTGTACGGCCCTGGAGGCTCAACTGGAGGAACTCGAACGCCAGGCGTCGGTCGCCCGGGAGGAAATGGCACGGGTCGAGCGTGAGACGCTCGGAAAGCTGCGCACCGAGGTCGCAGTGGCCGAAGAGGCGCTACGGAGCCAGCAGGCCACCTTGAAACGGGAAGAGGCACTGCTGGAGCGACTGAAAACGCAGATGGCTGCCCGCCGACAACGCATAGAGGAATTGGATGTTGAGCGCGCCACCATCACCGCCCGCTCCGGGAAACTACGCACAGAGGTCAAACGGATGGAAAGGCGGCTCAACCAAGCACGGGCGCACATCCAACCGACCGAGGACGAGATGACCCGCCTCGCCGATGAGCAGACAACACTGGAGAAACAGGAGCAGCAGGCCCGTGACCGAGCGCGGGAGGCAGAGACCCGCCATGGCCGTGCTCAACTGGAGGTCGACCGCTGTCAGGACGGACTGAAACTGCTGGGCCAACGCATAGAGGAAGACGTGGGGTTGGTCGAACTGGAACTCGCGGACAGCGTCACAGCGCAGGCACCGTTGCCCCTGCGGCCTGTGGTCTCCGACCTGCCCATCGTCGAGGAGCTGCCCGAGGGTCTGGAGGAAGAGATACAGCGTCTCAAGGCCCGCCTCCGACGGCTGGGCGGCGTAAACCCCAACGCCCTCGAGGATTACAAAGAGGTCAAGGAACGACACCAGTTCCTCACCGAGCAGTCGGCTGACCTGGAGGCAGCGTCTGAACAACTGCAACAGGTCATAGCCGAGCTGGACGAATTGATGGAAACTGCTTTCCAGGAGACCTTTGACGCCATCGCAGAGCGGTTCACCGAGACGTTCACGGCCCTGTTCAACGGCGGCGCCGCGCGGTTGGAATTGACCGAGCCGGGCGACCTGATGAACACCGGCGTGGACATCGTTGCCCGCCCGCCGGGCAAGCGCGCGCAGCGGCTCGCGCTTCTCTCGGGTGGAGAGCGGTCACTGACGGCGGTGGCGCTGCTGTTCGCCATCCTGCAGGTCAGCCCGGCCCCATTTTGTGTGCTAGACGAGGTCGACGCCGCGCTCGACGAGGCAAACGTGGGACGCTTTCGCAGCCTACTGACCAAGCTGGCGCAGCAGACGCAGTTCATCATCATCACCCACAACCGGGGCACGATCGAGGCAGCGGATACGATCTATGGCATCTCGATGGGGACAGACGGGGTGTCGCAGGTCGTGTCGCTCAAGATGGATTAGAGATTGACGGTGCGTCTGGCGGTATTGGCCGATATTCACGGAAACCTACCGGCGCTAGAAGCGGTGCTGGACGACGCAAAACAACACGAGGTTGACCGCTTTATCGTCGCCGGCGATCTCACCGGTGGGCCACAAGATAGCAAGGTCATTCGAAAGTTACGCTCGTTGGACAGTTGGATGGTTCGAGGGAATCGCGAAGAGTATCTGCTGAACTTTGACAAGCGGGAAGGTAAGCACTGGGCTTTTTTGCGCTGCCTTTACCGCCGTTTGGATAGCGACACCCTGGATTTCATCGCGTCACTTTCAGACCAACGTGTGCTCGCAGTGAACGGCGCCGAACCAATCCGCGTCGTGCACGGATCCCCGCAAAGCTCACGGGAGTCACTCTTCCCGAACCGCAACCCGGATAAACTGCATGTGTTCAGACAAGCGGGAATCATGACGCCAGGATGCAATCCAACGAGAGTAGATCTAGT
>CAZWPV010000047.1:0-10733 GCA_964635485.1 uncultured Anaerolineales bacterium | reverse complement strand
GGCTTGACGGGCAGTAACCCGGCCTGGTACAGCACGTCGATTTGGAGCGCGTTGATCTCCCGCTGCAGCTCAGGTGTGAGCTGCCCCTCGAAATAGCGCAGGCCGGATTCGGAGGGGAAGTCACCCTCAAATCCTGTACAGCGGCGTAGGGATTGACCGTCCGTCGGATGCCGCAAGATGCGCAGCACCTCGTGACGGGACAGACTGCGCTCGCGGCGGTAAAGGCTCAACAGGTACATACTCACCGGGTGAAAGGGCACCTGCCCCTTGGCCGAGGGTTCGTAGATATGTGTTGCCAGGAGAGGTTCCAGGGGGCCGTAGTTGAACAGCCAGACGGCGATTTCGAAGGGGGAGAACGTCTCGAGTGTCTCGGCATCCAGGTCGTCAAACCCCAGGTAGCGATAGGCGGAGCGGTAGTGTGGTTTAGGAGATGGCGGCAGGTTGGGGTCACGTGGAAAAACGAGGGGGAGTTCGCGCTTCAGATGGTCCAGCGCGAAAGGCGCCAATGCCTCTGCGTTCTGTGATCGTTTCTGGATAGCTGTCAGTTTCTTGTCGGCGCTCATCGCTTCGGCCTCCGGGAACGCCGCAGCGCCGCGTTCCGCGCCATGGCGCGCCGGTAATCAGCGGCCGTGTTCTCGTCCACCAGTTGGCGCAGACGCCACGAGTGGGCTGGATGACGCAGCCAGGCCAACGCATCCTGCTGAAGTTGTCGTACCCGTTCACGAGTGAGGCCCAACTCCTCCCCCAATTCCTGCAGCGGGCAAGGCGCGTCCTCTCCCAATCCGTACCGGCCAACGATCACCCGCCGCAGACGTTCAGGGAGCTGACCAACCAGGTCAAACAAGGCCTCTTGGACGAGTTTCTCCTCCAGTTTCCCGGCGGGGTCCGGCACCACCCAGGACGCGGGTATCTCCTGCGACCAACCATCGGTGGCGCGGTTCAGTTCTTCAGCCCGGCGATCAACGTGACGGGAGATAGCCACCCAGGCATAGGTGGAAAAGGTTGTCCTCCGCGTCGGGTCGTATCCCTGGATGGCGCGCCACAGCCCGATTCGCCCTGCCTGCAACGCTTCCTCATATGAAATATCACCTCCTCCCTGGCGCTGGATGAAGGCGTGGACCAGCCCATCGTGCTGCTCCATGGCCTCCTCGACAGCTTGCGCTGTCAACGGTTTGCGAGTACATTTGCCCATGAGATTCCTCCTTAATCTTTGGGATTGATCAAGTGGGGACTTGTCATCTCAAAGTGTGGGGAATCTCATCAAAAAGTCAAAGCGGCGCGCCTCGAAAAGAGGACGCGCCGCTGTATTTCGTTGGGTTGCGGCTTCACTTTATCTGGGTTGCGCTATTCGCTGCGAAAGCCCCATATGGTCGAAGGGCGTTTTCGCTTTTTGCTGAGGAGTGGCTCCGAAAGAGTCGCTGCGGCGCGCATAGTGGCGCTATCGTTTTCTGGGTTAGGTGTCCAGTTGTGTGCCAGGGTCAGCCGAAAAAGCGAAACCGGAGAGCATCCAGGCTCCCCGGTTTCCAGTGGTGTGCGATGTGCTGATCGTCTAGCTTTCTTCGGTCTCCGATTCTTCAGCGGATTCACCTTTGTCCGATGTCAGTGCTGTAGGCGCAGCGCTTTCCGTGGTGGGAGGATAGGGCTGCGAACCAAAGCGCGTCAGCACGACTGCGCCTAGGCCTGCGCATCCCAGGGCAAAGACTATCGTCCAGACCAATGGTACCAGGCAGCAGACGAGGTTCGCTCCCGTGTCGATCAGGGCGACGACGAGCGAGACGATCAGTGTCCCCAGGCCGGCGGCCCAGACCGGGGGCGCTTCCCGGGCCTTGAGGGCCTTGAGCAGCCGCTCTCCGACCACCGCGCCGAAGCAGATCCAGCCATACAGCCCGGCAGCGAGCAGGACGATCCCGGCGACGATGGCGATGGGTGAGAGGCAGAGCGTGAGTGCCAGCACGACGATGCCCGCTCCGGCGGCGAATGCCGTCAGTATGCCGTAGCCGAAGCTGGGCCGGATCGCCTTGACCATCGTCTGCCCGACTTGGGCCGTCTGCTGGGGCAGCAGCAGGGCCACCAGTACGGCCAGCACGGCGACCACCAGAGCCGAGAGCACGTTGCGCACAAACGTCATGAGCGGGCCAAATAGTATATCTGTTCCGGGGAACCTTATGTCCATCGGGTAGGGCGGCGAAACGGGGAAGCGTCGCCAGTCGGGGAACGCGCCTTCGATGATGATTCCCTCGACCTGAGCGCCTGCTTCCTGATCGAGATCGCAGTTCCAACTGCACACGATGTCTCCCTCTACCAGGGCGTCCTCGCCCAAGTAGATGTCACCACCGACTACGGCCAGGTCCCCTTCGACGTCGCCCTCTATCGTGGCGTTGCCGTTCAAGACGGTGACGGCCCCTTCGACGGCGCCACCTGCTTCCACGGTCAGGTCGCCGTTAAAGACGGTCAGATCATTCTTCACCGTCTCGCCTGCTTCGACCGTATAGTCCTCGTTCCAGATGGTGACACCGTCGCTATCGGGCGGGCCGTCGTCCGCCAGTGCTGGCGTCACAGGCAATAGCAGCGCCAAAGCTAGCAGGACAATGATCCACGGTAAACGTCTCTTCACCATGCTGCACCTCCGTGTTTACTCGATTACTTCCAGGTCCACCTGACCGATGCCTGTGGTAACCTCGATGTTCAGCTCGATCTCTGCCTCGCCGTAGGCATCGTTGACGTAGGCACCGCCGGTGCTGCGCAGGCCGGAAGTCTCGATGTTCGTCAAGCCGCCTTCGACCTCGACCCGCACACCTACGTCATTGGGCAGGCGCAGCGCGAGCCGGCCGACGCCGGACGTGACCTCTATGTCGGCCGAGTTGGCCCAGTCGCCGGTCAGGTCCAGCGTGATCTCGCCCGCGCCGCCTTGCACGACCATGTCTTGCGGGCTGGCGTTGCCGATGCCCGCTATCTCCAGGCTCGCAGCGCCGACGTCCAGCGTGAATCGGCTCATCTCGGCCTGGTTGGGCGCGTTGAACGCCACACTGAAATCCCCGGCGCCCAGGTCTATGTCCAACTTCTCGATCTGCAGGTCGGTGAGGTCCAGCTCCCCCTGCCCGGCGCCGGTCTTGATGTCCATCTCCAGCGGTACCTCGGGCGAGAAAGCCAGTTCCCACTCGTTGCGGGCAGTGCCCTCGTCGTCGGACCAACCCCACGATTCATCGCCGTTCCCTTGCTGGATGACCAGCCTGCCATCGCTGTAGGTGACCTCGGGTTCCCACTTATCGACGTTGTACAGGAAGCGGCCGGAGAAGAGCTGGTCGGCGTCCCCTGCCGTGATTTCCATTTCACCCGCGCCGAAGAGAATATCGACCGCGACTGGTTCAGCCCCGTCGAGGGGAATCGATTCTTCCTTCTCCTGTAGCTCTCCGACCTCGAGGGTGGGGCCGGTGTTGACCTGTATGTTGGTGGGAAATAGGCAGCAACAAGCGAGCGTGTTGCCCATCAGCAAAAGCGCTGCCAGTGCGATAGTGATCCTTTTCATGATTCTCTCCTTCGTAATCGAGTTTTCGCGTGTATGAGCACTCTAGCGTGACGAGCGCAGTCGCCGCATCGCGCCGATCCAAACGCCGTTCAGCACCAGCGCCGATACCACCCCGCACAAAGCCAGGAAGGCCAGCGGAATGGCGATCTCCCACAACAGCCCAATGGCTGCGCGTCCCATCGTCTCCCCGGCGCCCAGCAGGTGGGAGATGGCCTGTGGGCCGCCGTAAATCAGTGCGGGTGCGATGCCCAGCACGTCCAGCAGGCCGAACAGGCCCGGCGCGACGAGCAGCAGAGCCAGCGCCACCGTCCCCAGCGTCAGCACCGTGCCGCCGACGATCGCTCGGCGCGCCTGATCCCTGCGCCCCAGGCGGGTCATCACCTGCACGCGCACGCGAACCGGCGACTGCATCATCGGGGCGGACGATAGCAGGCGGTCAAGGCTCTGTAGCTTCTGCCACTCGGCCTGGCACGTTTCGCACTGGGCTATGTGGTCTTCCAGAAGGGCGGTTTCTGCGCTATCGAGGCGGCCATCTAGCCGCATCGACATTATCTCGCTAGCCTGTTTGCATTGCATGGGTCGATTCTCCTGCCAGGGATCCGGCCAGCGCGCGTCGGGCGCGATGGAGCCGCGACTTGACTGCGCTCACCGTCAGATTCAGCATCTCAGCGATCTCCTCGTAAGAACAGTCGTACCAGTAGCGGAGCGTGATCGCCGCTTGATCGGTGGGCGAGAGCTCTCCCAGCAGCCCTTGAACCTGCTCTTCCTGTTCTCGCCTTGATGCCACGCTCTCTGGGTTGGGACTCGTGTTCGTCATGTGATACGGCTCGGCAAACTCGTCTTCCAGTGGGAGCCAGGTGATCCTGCGTCTACGCAGCCGGTCGATACAGTAGTGGGAGGCGATGGACAGCAGCCAAGACCGGAAAGGGCGGTTCGGATCGTAACTGCGAAGGTATGTATAAGCTCTCAGGAACGCCTCCTGCGCGGCATCCTCCGCTTCTGCTCTGTTGCCCAACATCCGGTAGGCTAAGTTATATACGGGCGTCTGGTAGGCCACGACCAATCGACCGAAGGCGTTCTGGTCACCCGCCCTTGCCTCTCGTATCCAGTCTGACTCCTCAGTCACACGAGTGCTCCATTTCACTCAACCTCTATTACGCATGATAGCACGAAAGGTTGCACGTGTCTTCTCAATAAGCAGGGGAAGATGGGGGGTTGTGTGGGCGCTCCGCGCCCGCACAACCCCCCGCCCCCCGCTTTATTGAGAAGGTACGGTTGCACAATGGGGTAACATTGGCAAATCGGTATGGAAGGCAAAGTGCGTTATTCTTCTACTTCGAGATAGTCCCGGATCGCGGCATCGTAGGCGGCGGTGCGGGTGAAGGCCTTGGTCGCCAGCCGCCGCCGGGTCTCCGGCGTGACTTGCCCGTGGGCCTCTAGCTCCGTCAGCACGGGCGCGTAATCGGCCGGATGGCACACCACGGTGACGTGGGCCAAGTTCTTGGCCGCCGCTCGCAGCAGCGCCACGCCGCCGATGTCGATTTGTTCGACGGCGTCTTGGAGAGATACGCCGGGCTTCGCCACCGTCTCCTCGAACGGGTAGAGGTTGACGACCACCAGGTCGATCTCGCCTCCACCCACCTCGGCGAGTTGTTCCCGGTCGGCGGAGGTGCGGCGGGAGAGGATGCCGCCGTGGATGGCGGGATGGAGCGTCTTGACACGACCATCCATAATCTCCGGGGAGCCGGTCACGGCGCTGACATCGCGCACTGCCAGTCCCCCCTCTCTGAGCGTGGCGGCGGTGTTGCCGCTGGCGACGAGTTCTACATCATGCTCGGCCAGCTTGCGCGCAAATTGCACCAGGCCGGTCTTGTCCGATACGCTGAGTAAGGCTCGTTTGAAGGCCATTCTTATTTGCTCCTTTGGGTGTCTCAGGTGACCATCTCCGGCGGCAGGTGGTCTACCCGGTTCAAGTAGCGGACGTGCAGCGGCTCGTCGCTCACGAGATCAATGCGTGCGATGGCCGTGTTGTAGTGGTGGTACCAGATGTCGGGCCCCAGCAGGTGATTGAAAAGCGCTTTCATCAACAAGCCGCTAAACCCCGCGTGCGTGACGAGGGCGATTCGCTCGCAGTTTTGGGATCGCTCGCGCAAGGCCCCAGCCACACGGACGGCGCGCGCGATGCAGCCTGCTTCGTCCTCGCGACCCTGGTTCCACCAACCCTCCTCGGTGATGCCTGGCGGCAGGACGTAGTCGGGGAATTCCTCCAATATCTTCGAGCGGGTTTTGCCCGAATATCCAACGACGCCTTCTGGCTCGCCGTGGTCGAGATAGATGCCGCCCCACTCGTGGATGTCGATCCACACCTCGGGTGCCAGTCCCAGCGCTTTTCCGATGGGCTGAGCGGTCTGTAGCGCGCGCCACATCGGGCTGCAGTAGAGGTGGGTGATGCCGTAGCCGTGTTCCCGATATCCCCTGGTCCTGGGTGATACGCACTGTGTTTCTGTGGCCAGGTGGCGGGCGAGGAGTTCCGCCTGGCGGCGGCCCAGGTCGGTCAGCGGTGGGTCGCAGCCGCGATCCTCGCGGTTGGTCAGCGCGTTGTTGGTCGATTGACCGTGACGGAGGATGTAGAGTTCCATAAGCGTAATCCGTAAAGCGTGAAGCGTGATCTAGATCGTTTCCAGCGCAGCCAGGATGGCGTCGTTGATCGACAGGTATGTCGGCACGCCGCGCGCGGCCATTGCCTTGGCTTTTGGCCCGCCGGCGGGTGCAATGGCGTGGGGCTGCCAGGCGATGCCCAGTCCCGCCGCTTGCAGCAGCTCGACGGCGTGTTTCACCGCGTCGATGCCGCCCGGCGAGTCCTCGAACACGTGGATCGTAGCGGCATCTAGACCGGCCAGCGGTGGGCGCAGTTCCCCGTCGCGGTGCAGGGCCAGCGCCGCTTCCAGCGCGGCTGCCTCCTGGCCCGACCACGCCGCGCCAACTGCGGCCAGCGCCTGCACGGGGGAGGGCTTGACTAAGTGCTCAACCCTCTCGCCTGCTCTCTGGGCCAGCCAGCGTATGCGCCCCAGGCCGATGAGCGGGTAGGCCTCCATCCCCACCAGCGAGCGGGCCAGCTCCGCCTCGGGCGAGTAACCATTTGCTGCGACGTCGGCGTCGGCGGGCGGGAGGCTGGGGCGGGCGGTGTAGAGCGCGATGTGGACATCTCCACCGGCGACGACTTTGTGTAGTTGTGCGCGAGCGTCAGCGACGAGGAGCGGGCGGTCGTGCGCTTGCAGGTAGGCGATGCTCTCAAAGTCAGGCGCGACGCCGTAGGTCTGTCGCACGCCCTGGCTGCCGATGACCAGATGTTGGAAGTGGTGTGTCACCGGTGCGCGGTAAAAGTCGTGCGTGTGGCCCAGGAGCGTGTCGAAAAGCACGTCGAGGGTGGGGCGGAGAGGCTCCAGGCTGGGTGTCGCTTTCACATCCTCCCACAACACGGTGCGGGCGGCCTGGGCTGCGCCTGGTTGATTTGCCATGCGTCCTCCGACTCTTTGTGCCAGGGCGGTATAGTCGGGGTGGGGGATTGGGAGCGGGCGAGCGGCGAGTGTTGCGAGGGCGTCTGGCCAATCGACGGGCAATGCAGTTGAGGGTTCTCGCCGCAGCCGCTCCACCAGCAGCGCGGCGATGCACGTCGGCGCCGAATCCCACTCGCTGGTCAGGCCACTGGCCTCGAATGCGCGCACCTCGGCTTCCGTCGGCGGGTGCGCGCCGACGCCCATCCACTGGGAGAAGTGAGTCACAGTGTCTTGCAGTGCCTTCAGGTAGCCATCGGCCTTTACGAGGACGCTGTCTACGTCGAAGAGGAATATGTGCGACATTTTTCTTGCATAGTTACTTCATAACAGGTATAATGATTTCATCAGGCGTCGAGGGTTGCCCAATGGATATCGCCGTCTCCATAGATGGTGTTCCTGTCCGTCTTACCGCTGAACGCTGGCTTCACATCGTAGAGAACCACGATGATTTGGCTGGCTACTACGACGATGTTCTGGCGACTGTAGAAGACCCCGATCTGGTTTTGCGCAGCTATCGCGGTTCTTTGATCGCTGTGCGTGGCAGTGGCCGTGGGCGCTATTTGGCAGTCGTATACAAGCAGGTATCATCAGAAGACGGTTTTGTGATTACAGCCTATTTCACCTCCAAACTGGATCGGAGGAAAGCGATATGGAAAAGGCAATAGCCGGTATCCCCCCCACTGTGTTTCAAGCGGTGCCTCTACTGACTCAGTTCCCAAGCCAGCGCTTCTGGGTTGACTACGACGCAGAGGCCGACGTGCTGTATATCAGCTTTGAGAGACCACAGCGGGCTACCGATACCGATGACACCATGGTAACTGACGAGGGTATCCTGCTGCGCTATCGGGATGATCGATTGGTTGGCGTCACTGTACTAGAAGCATCCACTCGATAAGGTATGAGTTTAGCACTGCCTTGACGTCGACACAGGAGCCGGGGCAGGGATTCGCCTGCCGGTCGAGGATGATCTCAAATAGCTCGTCCAAGACTTGACTTATAAAGCATTCCTCTGTGAGTGGCAAGTGAGCAAGTGGCAAGTATGCAAGTCTTTTGCTCGCCCATTCGCATATTCGCTCATTCGCCTATTCTGACCGGGATGCCTTTTTCCGCCAGATACTCCTTCACCTCGCGCACGCTGAACACGCGGTCGTGGAACAGGGAGGCGGCCAGGGCGGCGTCGGCCTGGCCCTCGGTGAGCGCCTGGGCAAAGTGGATCAGCTCGCCGGCCCCGCCGCTGGCGATGACGGGCACCGAGACCGCCTCGGCCACGGCGCGGGTCAGGGGGATGTCGTACCCGGCCAGCGTGCCGTCGGCGTCGATGCTGGTCAGCAGGATCTCGCCGGCGCCCAGCTCGACCGCCTTCACCGACCACTCGACTGCGTCCAGGCCCGTCGGCTCGCGCCCGCCGCTGACGTAGACCTCCCACGCGGGCGGATCGCTGGCGATCTGCTTGGCGTCCACGGCGACGACGATGGCCTGGCAGCCGAACTTGGCAGCGGCCTCCGAGATCAGCTTCGGCGTGCGGACGGCGGCGGTGTTGATGCCCACCTTCTGGGCGCCGGCGTCCAGCAGCCGCTGCACGTCCTCGACGGTGCGCACGCCGCCGCCGATGGCAAAGGGGATCGAGACCTGCTCGGCGATCTTGCGCGCGGCCTCCACGATCGTCGCACGACCCTCGACGGTGGCCGAGATGTCGAGGAAGACGAGTTCGTCGGCTCCCTCGGCCTCGTAGAGTTGAGCGTTCTCCACCGGGTCGCCGGCGTCGCGCAGATCCACAAAGTGCACGCCCTTGACGACGCGGCCGTCTTTAAAGTCCAGACAAGGGATGATGCGTTTGGTTGTCATATGCTTTCTCCTCCTCTACGGGTATTTGTCCATCATAAATCGGCCAGAATCTTGCAAAATCTGCCATTTTTACCAGTTTCCGACCGGCGGCTGGCCGTCACGCCAGTTCCATTCGCTATCCTGCATAAAGCGGGCGGGCCATCCTTCGGAAGGCTTGCCCCATTCTTGGAAGCTGAACAGCTTTTCGCAAAGTGCGTCTGCGTTTGTTTTGCCGGGATGCTCTAGTAACTCGTCGATCAGTGCCAGGAAACTATCGGGCTTTTCGGGTGCGTCCCTCAGCGCGTGCATGAACCACTTGTGATAGGGATATAGGATGCGGTTGTGCGCCAGGATCATCCGCCCACAAAACAGGACCAGTTGGCTCGTGGCGTGCATCAGCAGGTAGCGATTGTCCCATTTCTCCGCTTCGCCGACGTACCAGTGCCAGGCCTCGACCTGGGCGTAAAAGCTGCGGATTCGTTCCTGGTGCTCGTGTTCGAGATAGACGGCAATGCGGCTCAATATATCCGCCAGCCCGGGGATGTGGGAGTAGCCGATCCACGCTCCCCTAAAGGCCGCCCGTGCGGGGTCGCTGCCGTGATCGGCGGCGTCGCGCAGAAACTGTAGGTCACAGATTTTGCCGTCGACATATCCGCCTTCATAATCACAAAAGTCTGTCGAGTAGTAGTGCAAATCCAGCGTGGGTGCTCTCTTGGCGTATTCCTCGTCCGTCGTCACCAGTATCGCGTCGATGTCGGAATCCTCGCGCTCCAGCCCTTTGGCGATGGAGCCCGCGATGATCAGCGCAGGGAATTTTGGATCGTCCCGAAAATGCGCGATGACTTTGTCGATCGCTCTGCGGTGGTGTTCGTACATGCGGTTACCCATCCCTCCCCATCTGTGACGCCTTCTCCAGAATGCTCGGCACGGCCGCCTCCATGATCTCCTTTACGTCCTCGTAACGGAAGGTACGCCGCTCGAACGTGCGCGTCTCAAGCGCCTTGAGGAAGCGTGCCTGGAACTCGTCAAAGTAGGAGCCATAGATGTGGTAGCTATCGGCCTGGTGGACGTAGCGACCCAGCTTGACGGGTCTATCTGCCAGATCCGATATCCGCCCGGCGATGCGCTGCTGGAGCTGGATCAGGGCGAACATGTTCATGAAGGCGGCCTTGTAGGCGTCGTTGGAGCGGAAGCGCACGTTGGTGTTGAGAATCCAATCACCTGCTTCATTTGGCAGCACGCGGCACCAGATCGATTGCAGGCAGGCCGGGTCGTAACAGAAGTTGTCTTCCCACACCTTCCAGGTGATGGCTTGCGCGCGCCGCGAGTAGGGGGTCTGGGCCAGCTTGGCCGTCAGCAGCTCGATCTGGTCGTAGACCTGCTCCGCGCCGGGGCAGTCGTAGCCGAACAGCCGCTGGTGGTAGGTGTACTCCCAGCGCGTGTCGTCCGCATCGTCGGCGGCGCTGCGGACGCAGTGGTCCTTGATGCCGTCCAGCACCTCCAGCACGTACTCCTGTAGGTCCTCCAGCCCGCCGGGAAAGTCGCGATGGATCATCGGCTCGGCCAGGGGATCGCGCACGACGATGGTCATCGAGCAGTCCTTGCTGGGGGGATCCTCCGGCTTGTCGTACTCGGTCTTGACGTCGCAGCCGCGCTCGTAGAGGCCGACGAGGGATTTCTCCCACGCCTCGGCCAGGCTCTCGCCCTCGACGAATAACACGGGAATATTGCCGCTCACTTTGCCACCTCCTTGTATAAAATACCCATGGTATCAATACTGTCCGGATAAACCGACGATTAGTGCAACTTAACAATAAGCGAGTCGC
>CAZWPV010000046.1:0-10897 GCA_964635485.1 uncultured Anaerolineales bacterium | reverse complement strand
AGACGATTATGTCGGCTGGTTTCAGCTTGGCGTTGTAAAAGTCGACGAACCCGTCTTTGCCCAGGTACGCGCACCGATTGTCGTATCCACACTTCAGGCAGCCGAGGCAGCCGCCCTTGATGTCGATATCGTGCAGGTTGATCACCTCCACTTTGTCGGATAGGGCCGCTGTGAATCGCTCGACCATGTGGATCAGCTTGACCTGGTGTGGCTCGGCGTCGGTCACGACGACGATTTTCTTCCCGTCCGCGGCGATGGGGCTCTCCTCCGGGCCGGGCATATAGTCGAACTCTCGGACGGTTATCGGTGCATAGACGCGGGGCGTGGGAGCGCCTATCTCGATTGCTTCGAAAAAATCATCGGCAAATGCGACCAGCTTGGTTTGCCCCTCGTCTTGCAGCAGGTCTTGCATCTCGACGGAAAACGAATCCACAAAGCGCATCTTTAGGTCGTCGCAGATGGCGTGGATGTAGTTGTGTGCGGTGTGATCGAAAAAGTGGATCGACGTGGAGAGCGCGGCGGCGTATTTGTCCTCGAAGGCATCCTCCGCCCCCCTTTCCCAGATCATCTCGATGAAGCGCTTGTAGTTGCCGTGCACGTGAAGGATGTAGAGCGGAAAAGCCCACAGGACGCCGTCGGACGACCGCACCTTCTTGATGATCTCCTGAAAAGCCTGTTCGTCGCGCGCGATCTTTTTGATCCGCTGCGCGATGTGCACGATGTCCAGGTCGTGCTGTGGAAACATCTTCTGGATATACTGGACGTACTGCATCGTGACGCTGGTCTTGCCCTTGGGGCTTCCATTGAGAACGGTGATTTTCATTTTTGCTCCTTGTCACGCATTCTTTGATACAGGAATCAGTTCCTGGGGCAGTGGCTCATCGGTGATCCACGCCCGCACCATTTCGACGAACATCTCGGGATTGCTAAAGCCCCAGTAATGATCGCCCTGGGGGGCCAGATAGCCCTTGGCGTTGGGCAGGGCGGCCACAAAGTCTCCGACGGACTGCACGATGACCTTTGGCTCCTTCTGCCCGTTGACGATCAGCGTGGGGCAGTTTGCGTCATCCAATCCTGCGGGTAACTGCGCGTTCGCCAGCTCATCGTTGATGCGCCCGTATGAGGTCTGTGATACTGAAAGGCCTATGCGGATGAAAGCGTCGTGTTCTTCGGGCGGGATGCCCCACATCCTCGCCAGCCCGTTCCACAGGAACTTGCTCTTGATGAAGCGCGCGATGAGGCGGTTCATGAACAGCGCAGAGCCGGGCAGCGGGCGGGCGGCGGCTCCGCAGATGACGGCGTGGTCGACCAATTCCGGCGCCGCGGCCAGGAGATGTGCCGTGACGTGTGCGCCGAGGGAGTAGCCGACCACGTGGGCACGCTTGCCGGGCACCCGCTCCTTGAGAACCTCGGCGACCTGGTTAGCCGTATCCTGAAACGAGATCCATTCCACTTGATTGCTGTTGCCGTGTCCCGGCAGATCGGGTATCAGGCGGTGATAGTCTGCGAACTCTTGGGCCGGTTCCTGCCACATCCAGCCACTCACCAGACCGGGATGCAAGAATAGGATTGGCTGTGCGCCGACAGTGCCGGTTTCATGAACGTAAAGTGTCATTTTTGTACCTCCATCATTTGGCAGGGTGTTGTTTATCTCGAATGCGCTGGATGACGCTTTCGAACCACTCGAGTTGGGCCTGGGCCGATTTAGCGCCGAACTCCAGCGTCAGCATCCAGAAGAACGAATCGCGCGGAGATTCGCTCAGATCGTCGTATTCGGCGCTCTCCTGGGGCACCTGGTCGTAGCGCGCCAAAAGTGCTCGCGCGCGCTCGGCCCAACGCTCGAACATGGCCAGGATCTCCTCGTCGCTCAACTGGGCGGCGAAAAAAACCTGAATCAGTGGTGCGGAGCGCACGGGCCGGGGGGGTAGGGGAGTGGTCAGCCAGCGGCGCAGCTCCTCCTGTCCGGCCTCGGTGATGTGATACACTTTGCGGTCGGGACGGTCCTCTTGCTCGACGACCTCCATCTCTGCCCAGCCCTTGTCCTCCAGCCGGGAGAGCGTGCGGTAAATCTGGCTCTGGTCGGCGGACCAAAAGTGCTGCACCGAGACGTCGAACACTTTCTTCAAGTCATATCCCGACGAAGGGCCATAGTTGAGAAAGCCGAGGATCGCGTGTTCTAAAGACATGAGGCCTCTCCTTTAATGGATAAATCCTATATAAGATTAGTCATATATTACCACAAAGCAGGCGAAGTGTCAAGTGGTTGTTCATCGAGTCATTGGCGCATTGTTAATTGATTATGCTTGCATTTGCGCCGCCTGCGGGTATAATGAAGCGCAGACGTTCGTGTCCTCGTATGGAGTCGCTTTAATGCTGCGTGGGTTGTTCAAGAAGGGTCCCGGTGATTTCGACTGGCGCGAGACCGGTCGGTTGCAGGATGCGGTCGAGCGTATAAACGCGCTTGAGCCGGCCTTTGAGGCGCTGGACGATGCCGGGCTGCGGGCCAAGACCGAGGAGTTTCGCCAGCGCCTGGCGGGCGGCGAGACGCTCGACGATGTGTTGGTCGAGGCTTTCGCCGCGGTGCGCGAGGCGGCCAAGCGCACCATCGGCATGCGTCACTACGACGTGCAGATGGTCGGCGGCATGATCCTTCACCGGGGCGACATCGCCGAGATGAAGACGGGCGAGGGCAAGACGCTCGTCGCCACGTTGCCCCTCTATCTCAACGCACTGGCGGGTAAGGGCGTCCACCTTGTGACGGTCAACGACTATCTGGCCCGGCGTGATGGAGGCTGGATGGGGCCGGTCTTTGGTGCCCTCGGCATGAGCGTGGGATTGGTTATCCCTCGGTTTTCGGGTTTATACGATTACGACTACGTCGATCCCACCAGCCACCTGGAGGACGAGCGACTGGTGCACTGGCGTCCGGTGGTCCGGCAAGAGGCGTATCGGGCGGACGTCACCTACGGCACCAGCAACGAGTTCGGCTTCGACTATCTGCGTGATAATACCGCACGCGACCTGGATATGTGTGTCCAGCGCGATCTCCATTTCGCGATCATCGACGAGGTGGACAACATCCTAATCGACGAGGCGCGCACGCCGCTGATCATCTCGGGCCCCGTGGGATTGAGAGCAGGCAAGTACGAGCTTTTTGACGCGGTAGTCAAAGATCTCCGGCGTAACACAGCGGGGGAGGATCAACCGCCGAACGGTGACTTTGACCTGGATGAGAAGACGCGCTCGATCTCTTTGACCGAGCGGGGGATCGCCCATGTGGAGGAGGAATTGCGCCGGCTCAGGGAAATCCGGGAGGGTGAGAGCGTCTACGATCCGCAGCATTTTGAGCTGGTGCACTATCTGGAGAATGCCCTCAAGGCCCGCCACGTTTTCTCGCGTGACAAGGATTACGTGGTAACCCAAAGCCAGGAGGTGGTGTTGGTGGATAGTCGCACCGGGCGGCTGATGCCCGGCCGGCGCTACTCCGAGGGGCTGCACCAGGCCATCGAGGCCAAGGAGGGCGTGCGCATCCGCAGCGAAACGGTGACCATCGCGACGATCACCATCCAAAAGTACTTTCGCCTGTACGAGAAGCTGGCCGGTATGACGGGTACGGCGGCGACGGAGAAAGAAGAGTTCCGCCAGATTTACGACCTGGATGTCGTCAGTTTGCCCACCAACATCGCGTACCAGAGCCAGTTTGGTGGCCTGGCGCTTCAAAAGCCTCGGCTGGGTGAGGTCAGAGGTGAGGTTGAATTTGCCGGCATCGAACCCCGGTACGACGGCACGGGGCTGATCGCCTACCATGACGCAGAGGACGGCAATGTCCCTTATTTCGAGCGCCTCGATCTGCCGGACGTGATTTACCAGAACCAGCAGGCCAAGCTGCAAGCAGTGATCAGCGAGATCCAATCGATGCACGAGAAACACCGACCGGTGCTTGTCGGAACGACGTCTGTCGAGGGTTCGGAGCATCTGCACAAGCTGCTTCAAAAAGCGAGGATTGAGCATTCGGTGTTGAATGCCAAACGGCATACCGAGGAGGCGCTCGTCATTGCCCAGGCCGGTCAGTTGGGGGCCGTCACCGTGGCGACCAGTATGGCGGGGCGGGGGACGGACATCATCCTGGGAGGCAACCCGGAGGGATTGGCGGCGGACTATATCAGCAAGCAGTGCTTTATCCCGGATGAGCTTGGCCAGCTCGTGCGTTTGGTGGTCAGCGGAAAATCGCGCGAGGCAGAGGAACTCGCCAAGGCAGGCCGCCTGGGATTGGACACGATGGCTTGGGTGGAAGAGGTCAATCGCCAGTTCGACAGTCGTATCAAGCAGGTTGAGAGCAGAGGGGAGCTGGCAGCCATCGTGCCGGAAGTGCGGCAGGTGTTCGGTGCCGTGGCCGGTATGTCTGAGCGGGCGTATGCTGACGCCGTGAGAAGCTTGGTGATCTATATTCGGCAGGGGCGCTTGCGCACGGCGCGGGAACGAGCCGACGAGTTGGGCTTGCCGTCGGAGCAAATTGATTGGATCGTAAAGTGGATCGCGGACTATCACAGCTACGACCACCGGCCGGCCGATTTTCTCATCAGCGAGCTGTTTAACCGTCACTACAATGCGCGCATGGCATTGGTGCGCTCTGTGGTGAACGGCGATCTGGCCGAGGGGCGGCAGGTTGTGGCCGATACCCCCGGCTTGGGCGAGGGGTTGATCGAGGGCATTCAGGCCATTCAAGACGAGTGGGCAGAGAATCGGCGCCAGGTGTGGAAACTTGGTGGGCTGCACGTGATAGGCACCGAGCGTTACGAGGCCCGTCGTATTGACGATCAGTTCCGCGGCCGTGCGGCCCGTCAAGGCGATCCCGGCAGCTCGCGCTTCTATCTGTCGCTGGACGACGAGTTGATGCGCCGGTTTGCGAGAGAGCGCGTCGCAAGCCTGATGGAACAGTTCCAGTGGCCTGACGATATACCCCTCGAGGCAAAGATTCTCACGCGCACTGTCGAGTCGGCTCAGCAACAGATAGAGGGCTACTACTTTGACATGCGCAAGCATCTTCTCGAGTACGACGAAGTCGTCAGCCGCCAGCGCGAGCTGATTTACGCGGAGCGACACGAGATCCTGAGCGGGGGGCATGCGGATCTGCGAGAAAAGGTTGGCGATTACTTCGAGCAGGAGCTGGCGCGCCTGTCCGAGCAGTATCTGAGCGACCCCGAGGCGTGGATCACGCTCGAGATCCAGTCCGTCATAGCCGACTACAGCAATCCCGAGCTGGATGAAGCGCCGGTTAACGCGGTAGCCGTGATGCGCCGCTTGCGCGGGTTGATACCCGTCTTGGACCCTAACAGCAGCGAGTATGGAGCCACGCCAGAGGCTGAGGAGTTGCGCGAGAGGCTGGCGCAGATCGAGGATGCCGAAGCTCTGCAGGACGAGTTGGGGGGATTGGCGGCGCAGATGGTCGCGCAGCAGCATCACGTGTGGTTGTTTGTGCGATCCGTGGCTGCCTTGATGCCCCTGAAGCCTCCCTTGCCGACTTTTGTATCCGGTGGAAAGCAGCGATCTCAGTGGGAAAAGGCGAAGGAGCACTATGCGATCCAGCAGGAAGGGCTGGGGTTTTTAGCGACAGCTTTCGTTAACCTTGACAGTCCTGCGACGGTGGACGAGGGCAGGGCGCACTATCAGGCCAATCTGACCGGCTTTTTGGATGCGCTGCTGGGTGCGGAGGCCTTTCCCGAGTTGCGGCGCGAGTACGAGCGCCGGATGGACGATGCCATCACGCAGAGCTTTGGCCGTCTGCGCGACCTGGCAGTGGGCAGCCCGTCCAAGAGTGAGCGTAGCAGGCAGCTAAAAGCCGTACACACGCAGCTTTCTGAGGGCATCGAGGATGCGCTGGTGATGCTGATTGGAGCTCTACCGCAGGAGCAGGTGGCTCCCACGTTGATGGCGTACTATGACCGGGTGTTGGAGCGCTGGGAAGAGCACGTCGCGCATCGGGCGATGCGAGGCTTTTTGGAGCACTTTGGCGTCTCTGCAAGCCAGGAGGACGAGCGGTGGCTCCGTGGGCCGGCGCAGATCGAACAGGAGCTGGTGCAAAGGGTCAGAGATTGGCTATCTACGAGTTTGGGGGAAGAGAGCCTGCTGACCGCCGAGCGATGGCAGGCTATCAAGGATGTCTATCGAGTGGATTCGCTCGGCGAGGCCTCCGAGGGTCCACTAACGGAGTACGAGGGTGCATTTGTCGAATGGCTGGCCGATGAGGTGTGGCAGGGTTGGGAAGCCAGTGGCGGTTCGCCGTCAGATGGAACTCGCTCGGAGCTGGTACAGCATGTGGCCGCGTTTCTTTTCTCGGCCCGTGAGCGACTCGCCGGTCTGGAGCTTGAGGAGTTCTTCCGCTGGCTGGTGCTGGTTCGTATGGATAGCGAGTGGATCCGGTACCTGGAGGCTCTTGACGAGCTTCGGCAGGGTATAGGCCTGCAGGCCTATGCCCAGCGGTCGCCGCAGGTCGAATTTCGCCGGCAGGCCTTTGATATGTTCGATCGGTTGCGCGAGGAGGTCCAGCGGCAGATTGTCCGGGGGCTTTTCAGAGAGCTGCCCAATTATCAGAGCTTTGTTCAGCATCAGCGAGAGCTGCTGCGTGTCCGTGAGGAGACATCCAAAGATTACAGGGTGGTGACGACCGACAAAGGCCAGGTGAGGCGGGTGCGTGCCCTCAAGCTCGGCCGGAACGATCCTTGTTGGTGCGGCAGTGGAAAGAAATACAAGCACTGTCATATGCAGAGTGACTTGGGCAAATCGCGCAGTCAGGATGGAGCCGCTTCTGGGCCGAAGGCGTCCTCTGGTGAGAAGGGGCGCCGACGTAAAACCAAGCGACGATAGCATGCAGGAGGTTAGCTTATGGAGGACATGGAACTCGATTTGACAGGGCGTCTCATGGCAGACATGGATCCTCAACTGCTGGAGTTTTTGCAGTCGAAGGTTAATTCCTTCGTCAAGTGGGATTTGGTCAACTTTTTTCATGACAGCCCTCATACGACGGATACGGCCGAGAACATTGCCCGCTACGCTGGACGCGGTGTCGAGACCATCCGCACCGAGCTTGCGGAGTTGGCGCGAGATGGGGTTCTGGAAGAGAGTCGATTGGGAGGTATGACTGTCTACTCCTTGGCCTCCGACCCCCACGTCAGGGAGATGTTGGATCAGTTTGTGAAGGCATCTGACGACCGACAATTCCGGGTCAAGGCGATTTATCACATCATTCGTGGGATGCGGTAATGGGAGTGGGGTCGGTTGGTACGGCCAATCACGGCCGCACACCTCAGGTTCTTCTCACGCTTTACCCAGGATGTATTCAAGGAGGTGACCAATGGAGCGAGTGGCGACAGGTATACCCGGGTTAGACGAGATGCTGAGTGGGGGATTCTTGCCTCAGACGGCCAATTTGGTAGAAGGAGCGCCAGGCACGGGCAAGACGACGCTGGGCATGCAGTTCATCTACCATGGCATTGCGGTCTGCGGAGAGCCTGGCTTGATACTGACCTTTGAGGAGTTCCCGCAGCAGTATTACGACGGTGCGGCCGGCTTTGGGTGGGACTTTCGCCAGATGGAGCGGGAAGGAAAGCTGCGCATCGTGATGACCAGTCCAGAGGTCAGCAAGGTGGATTTGGAGCAAGTCGGCGGGCGTATCGAGGGCTTGGTGCAGGAGATAGGGGCCAAGCGGATCCTGGTGGACAGCCTTTCGCACTTTGAGCGCCTCAGTGGATCCCCTTCCGAATTGCGCGCCGTCGTCTATGGGTTTGTCAACGCGCTAAAACGCGAAGGGCTGACGGCGGTGTTGACGCGGGAGAGTATGGCGCTATTGGGTGAAGCTGAGGACACCGATGAAGCATTGGCTTTTCTGGTCGACTCTTACATCCTTTTGCGTTACGTTGAGATAGAAAGCGCCGTGCACAAGGCCCTGTTGGCCCTCAAAATGCGAGGTAGTAATCACGACAATGGCATCCGGCAGTTTGATATTACGTCTCGCGGTATTGAGGTCCGTGCGCCGTTCGAGGGGCGGGAAGGCATCATGAGTGGCAGCCCGAGACGGATGATGGACTCGTTTGTGCAGGCCTTTGTACGGCGCTAGACTGGAGGCTAGTCATGATTGTAGAATACGTATTGGCCATCTGGTCATGGGTTGTCATCGGTGTGTTGGTCGTCTTTTTGTGGCGCATTGCGTACTTTTATCAAAAGACGTCTGGGCAACGGGTGGGCTATTATCTTCTCATCGTCGCGACGTTGCTGCTGGTGGTCGGCGCGGTCTGGTACCTCATTTCCGATGTCGGTTTCACCGGAGAACCCGTCGCCGATTTGTTGCTTTTTGGCGGCGGTCTCCTGTTCTTTATTTTCGGCGGTCGTCTGCAGGAGTTGATGACGGGAGAACGGCGATGAGAGTCATAACCGCGCCTCTGGGATCTATCGGGTTACTGGCGATGGTTTATTTGTGTTTTTTGTTCGCCAATTTCAGCCGACGGTTGAGTGCCGTGACAAAGATGAAAGACCACTATCGCTGGTTTCCCTTGGCCAGTGGCCTGATCGCCGTGGCGGCGATGAGCCAGATTATACGTGCAACCGCCGGCCTGGCCCGAGAAGCGCCCGGTTTTCTCTGTGAGCCGTGGTTTGCCATGGTGAGCTTTTATATTCCACTGACTGTCGGGGTAACTCTTGCTCTCGTGCTTGTATGGTATTATTGGGGATGGATCTTGAAGGAAAAGATCGGGTGAGAGACCAGGTAGCACTGGGACGACTGGCTCTTGCTCAGAATATGGAGCGTGCATCTCCGGGGCGGGAGATAGGTATCCGCGATCGCGCGTTTGTTGCCCTCAACGCCGTAGCCGCGATGGCCAGCATGACGCTGGATGTCGATGAGGTGTTACGACTGGCTCTTGAGCAGACCCTGGACGTCGTAGGCGTTGAGGGCGGGGCCATATCGGTGCTCGATGAGGAAACGAGCGAACTGGTTTTCCGCGTGCAGCAGGGTTGGCGCGTGCACGACTTTGTCTCCCAGGGCGTTCGGGTGTCGGCCGAGCAGGGGCTCTCGGGCCTGGCCATGTCTACCGGGCGGCCGGTGGTCACAGGGGATGTCAGCAGCGATTCGAGAATCGCCATCTCCGAGTTCCGCGACGAGGCTGTTCAGGCGATGGCTTTGGCTCCCATGCGCGCCCGTGGTCGCGCGTTGGGCGTGTTGGGCGTCATGAGCTACGCGCCACGTGAGTTCAGCTCCGACGAGGTTACGTTTATCTCCGCCATCGCTGACCAAATCGGCGTCGCCCTCGATCATGCCCGCTTGTTCGAAGAGGCCCGCGGCCGGGTGAAAGAGTTGAGCACCCTGCACACAATCAGCACGCAGGTGGCCTCTACTCTTGACCTGTGGAAGGTGTTGGAGACGATAACCTCGTCGACGTTGGAACTAACCGATGCCGCTGTGGCGGAGGTCTATTTGTACGAAGCGGAGAGCGACAAGCTCGCCTTCGCGACTGCGCTGAGCAAGGATGGCGCGCAGACCCATGTCGACGGTCACCTGGCGGATGATGGACCGGTTGCCCGGGCGGCGCGCGCCGGCAAGATCGTAACTCTGGAGGACCTTGCTTCACAGATGGATGCCGACGGATGGCGAGCCCAGGGCATGCAGGCCCTGATTGCTCTGCCGCTGAAGCGGGCGACGCGCGTCCTGGGAGTGCTCGCGGTCTCCTTCGATGCCCTGCACTCTTTCTCCGATCACGAATTGCGCATTTTGGGATTGCTTGCCGAGCAGGTCGCCATTGCCATCGAACGCACCCGTCTCTTTGCCGACGAGATGCGCCGTTCCACCCAGTTGGCTCTGATCAACCAGGTCGCCAAGCAGGCGACGGCAACGCTCAATCTGAACGAGATTCTGGATGTGGCCGCCGTTTCCATTCGGCGCGGCTTTGGCTATTTCAACATCGCACTCTTCCTGGTGGATCGGGCTGCCGAGCAGGTGGTGCTACGTTCAATCGCCGGTGGACATGCGATCGTCATGCGGCGTGGTTATCGCCAACCTATCGGCGAGGGCGTTGTGGGGTGGGTGGCCAAAAGCGGCAAAACCCTGTTGGTGAACGATATTGCTCAGGAGCCTCGTTATCGGCCTATCTTGCCGACCATCAAGCCGGTGGGCTCGGAGCTTGCGGTGCCCATCGTGCGGACCGGTGAGGTCATCGGTGTCCTCGACATCCGCAACCTGGAGCGGGGGGCCTTTGGGCAGAGTGACGTCGAGGCTATGGAGGCATTGGCTGACCAGCTAGCCATCGCCATCGACAACGCCCGGTTGTACGAGGAAACTCAGCACCGGGTGGCGGAATTGACGGCCATTCAGGACACCAACTTGCGGGTGGTGTCGGAGCTCGATACCGGGCAGGTTTTGCACGCTGTGGCTCGCAACGTGTTGGATCTGACGGGTGCCGACGATGTCTACATCTTTCTCCACGATCCGGTGGATGGCAGACTTGCGTTTGGAACGGCGTTGTGGCGCGACAAGCCATCCTGGGTGAGCTTGCAGAAGCAGCCCGACCGTTTTACTCACGCTGTGCTCGAATCCAGTCGCTCGTTGGTCATCAATCACGCGCGGGAGCACCCGTATTTTGCTTCGCCTGAGATAAAGTCCTCGGCCGAGGGCCAGGGAATAAGCGTCGAGGCCATCGCCGGTTTTCAGTTGTTGGGGAGCGCGGGGGTGGTGGGGGTGATGGTGGTCACTTACCTGCGCCCTCACGTCTTTGACACGGACGAACTGCGTACGTTGGGTCTCCTGGCTTCGCAGGCGGCGGTCGCGATCACCAATGCCCGGCTGTACGAGGAAACGCGGCAGCGGTTGGAAGAAATAACAATGCTGAACGAAGTGTCGCTGGCCGCAGCA
>CAZWPV010000045.1:0-10948 GCA_964635485.1 uncultured Anaerolineales bacterium | reverse complement strand
GGACGTGCAGGGGTTGCGCGATTTTTACCGCTTCCGTGACTTTTCTCACTTCATCGAGGTCTATGTCACGATCACCCGCTGCCTGCAGACGCAGGACGACTACCGCCTGATCGCCTACGAGTTCGGGGCCGACTGCGCCCGGCAGAACGTGCGCTACGCCGAGGTGACATTCTCCATCTTTACCAACGTCGCGTGCGCCAATATACCCTGGCAGGCCATCTTGGAAGGGCTGAACGACGGGCGCGCCCAGGCTCGCGCCGAGTTCGGCGTGGATTGGCGCTGGGTGTTCGACATCGCGCGCAATCTCCCCGATACACAGAACCAAGTCGTCGAAATCGCACTGGCTGCCAAGGATCAAGGTGTCGTCGCACTGGGGCTGGGTGGCAGCGAGAAAGGATTTCCACCGGAGCTATTCGTGCAGTCCTTCGAGCGAGCGCGCCAAGGTGGCCTGCACAGCGTGCCCCACGCCGGCGAGCTCGCCGGCCCCGAATCCATCTGGAATGCGCTGCGCCTGCTGCACGCCGACCGGATCGGCCACGGCGTGCGCTGCGTGGAAGATCCGGCACTGGCCGACTATTTGCGCGAGCATCAGGTGCCACTGGAGGTATGTCCCACCAGCAACATCCGACTGGGCATCTTTTCCAGCTACGCGGCCCACCCGCTGCGCCGGTTGTGGGACGAGGGACTGTTCATCACCGTCAACTCTGACGATCCCCCGCTGTTCGACACCGACCTGAACCACGAGTACGAGGTGCTGGTCGACCATTTCGCCTTTACCGCCGACGAGCTGGAGCAGGTCAGTCTGAACGCCCTGCGCGCCAGCTTCCTGCCTCAGGCAGAGAAGGCACAGTTGGAAGCAAAGTTTTGCGCCGAGTTTGCGCGCCTGCGGGCGAGCCCGCCCCAAGGATGATGCCCGATTACACCGGTTTCTTCCGCCAGAACATCCACCGGCTTCCGCAAGCAGAGTCCTTCCTCCCATTCGACAATCCCACCTTCGGCAACCCGGCCTTCAAGGACGCTGCCTATCGCGTGCTGATCGCGCGCCTATCTCCGTTCCGCGACGTGGATCGCTCGCTACCACATCTTTTCCTATTCCACGAGGTGCGCCGGACGCTACCGGACGTGTTCATCGACCTGGCCTTTTTCCCGACCGCATCCCAACGCGAGTTCTTCGAGCGCGAGGGCATCCCCCTTCTCCTCGGCACCCAGTCGCTGCGCTCCGCCGACGAGTTCGACCTCGTCCTGATCTCCAACGCCTACACGCTGGAACTGATCAACCTGCCGTACTCGTTGACCCGCTCCGGTATCCCGCTCTTTGCCAGCAAGCGCGAGTCGGAGTGGCCCGTCATACTGCTGGGCGGGTCGAACGCGATGGCGGCGCAGGCGGTAATTCGTGAGGATGGAGATAGCCTGGTAGATGGGATATTTTTCGGAGAAGGGGAAGGTTTGGTTGGCAAGTTGGCAAGTTTGCAAGTTGGCAAGTTCGCAGGCCAGGAAACCAACAAAAACACATTTCTCAAGCAAGCGGCGCAGGAGATACCCGGACTTTGGATTGCCGGGTCGCTAAGCGAAACCGCCAAAGTGACCTGCAAGCCGGAGGTGCGCTTCTTGCCGACGGCCTACCCCACGCTGAACACGCCGGAGGCGCACACGGCTCATATGCAGATCACGCACGGCTGCCCGGCATTTTGTTCCTTCTGCTTCGAGGGATACGACCGCAAGCCGTACCGCGAGTTGCCCCTTGCCGACGTTCTGGCTGCGGCCTGTCAGATCAAGCAGGCGCAAGGCGTCGAGGAAGTAAGCCTTTACAGCTTCAACTTTAACACGCACAGCGACATCCTGCCGATGCTCCTGGAACTGAATTGCCCGTTCGAGCGCGTGACCTTCAGCAGCCAACGCGCGGACATCCTGCAAAATACGCCCATCCTGCTCGAAGCCGAGGTCGCGGCGGACAAGCGCGAGTTTACCCTGGGCATCGAGGGCATCAGCGCGCGCCAGCGGAGGTTCCTGCACAAAAGCCTCGACACGGAGGACATCGCCGCCCTGCTCAAGCGCCTGCTGCGGCAGCCCATCCGCCGGATCAAGCTCTTTTACATCCTCACCGGCCACGAGACGGAGGAGGATATCTTCGAGTTCCGCGAGTTCGTCCACTGGCTCAAAGAGACCTGCCGCGCCCACGAGAGGAAACCGCGCATCATCTTCAGCGTCGGGCTGCTGATCCGCATGCCGTTCACCCCGCTGCGTCACGACCGCCTATTTCTCGACGAGGCAGACTGGAAACAGATCGCCGGCCCAGTCAAATCGGCCTGCGAGACGAACGGGTTCGAGTTCCGCATGGCTTTCGACTGGGCCACCTACTGCACCAGCCAGGTGTTGGCTCTGGGCGGTCACTGGCTGGTCGAGCCGGTCGTCGCCCTGGCACAAAAAGGGTACTGCTTCGACACCACGCTGCCGCCTGAATACTGGGATGAGCTTCAGAAGTGGATGCAGAGGAATGGTCACTGGAGCGAGGAATTCCTGGGCGAGAAAGGGCCGGATTATCCCTTTGCGCTCAAATTCGTCAGGTCGAACGTTACAGATGACTTTTTGTATCGCCAGTATCGACAAGCGCTCTCTTTCCAAGACGGCGGCTACTGCTTGGGGAGCTACCAGGACGGCAGCGGGCGCTGCCTGGGCTGTGGCGCTTGCGCCGATGAATCGCAACGTCGAGCCATAACCAACCATCAGATCAACCAGCCAGACGCAGGCAGCTATCTCAGGCAGTTGCGCGAGGTCGTAACGCGCAAGCGCCAGTTGCGACCGCTTTACTATATGCTACGCCTGGAACCCCGGCTGGCGGGCGTGGAGCCGGCCCTCCTCAACGCCTCTGTGTTCAAGGAGCTCTTGGCCCGCTACCCCGACCTGACCGACAATCTCCTCTCGGTACGGGAGAGCCTGTTCACCGTCAAGCCCCTCGACCGCCAGTTCCCCGGCGTGAGCGGGGAGACCGTGTTCGCCCTCAAGGCCTGGGACACAGCGAGGCTGTGTCGCGCGCTGAGCGACTCACAGGAGCCGGTCGGCAGAGGGTTCGAGATTGTGGATCTCGCCGAGGTATTCACGCCCGGCGAGTTCAGCCGGTTGCACCTCGACATTCACCTGCCTGGCGAGTTTTTCCCCGAGCCGCGCACCCGGCTGGAGGAATACCTGCGCGGCGCTTACGTGCCGTACTCACTGCGGCGGGAGGATGAGCACCGCCTCGCGTTCGATCTTCCCGCCAAGGCCCCCAAGAAGAAAATCCTACTCGGCGGCTTTATCGAGGAGTGGGAAAGTGGCTTCATCGCCAGCCTGGACGTGGGGACAAAGTTCGACCTGGCCGAATTCCTGGACAAGTTTGGGGAAAAGGGGCTGAGTCGTCACGCACAGGTGCGAGTCTCAAACGTGCAGTGGTGAGAACGCGAGTTGGTCCTACCGGGTCGACGTCACCTGCTCCGCATGCGGGCGACGGTCTCCTCCCAAGGTAACACACCGCATCGCTCCGCCCATTCGGCGTACACTGCCGCCATCTTGGCCACCTGTGCTTTGTTCTTCTCGGCCAGATCGTTCAGCTCCGTGCGATCCTCTACCATGTCATAAAGCTCCCAGTCGCCCGGATACTTGCGCACCAGCTTCCACCGTCCATCGCGGACCGCGCAGTTGCCCTCGTGCTCCCACAGGATCGGCCGCTGGCGCTGCCACGGTTCGCCGCGCAGGGCCGGTAGAAGGCTCTCGCCCTCGAGTGGTTGGATCGCCCGCCCATCATACTCCCCCGGGTAAGCGATGCATGCTACATCCAGGAACGTAGCCATAAAGTCGATGATGTGAACCGGGGCGTGGTTGACGCCGCCCGCGATGGTCTCCTTTGGCCAATAGGCGACCATGGGCGTGGAAATGCCGCCCTCGTGAACCCAGTGCTTGTACAGGCGGAAGGGCGTGTTGGAGGCGTTCGCCCACGGCAGGTCGTAGCTCTGGTACGTGGTCGCATCGCCGGGCATCAGGCCTGGTACGTTGCCGAACGTGATCGGACGGCCATCGCGCGTCGTCGGCCACTCCCAATCAACCTGGCGGCCGTCCTCGTGCAGCAGCTCCGCGCACCCGCCGTTATCGGAGATAAAGACCACCAGCGTATCTTGCTCGATGCCCAGCTCGCGCAGCCTGGCTAATATGCGTCCAATGCCCTGATCCATGCGGTCGATCTGCGCCGCATAGACCGCCATCCGGCGGTCCTCCCAGTCCTTCAGCTCGACCTCGGCCCAGGGCGGGGCCTTTTCATCGCGCGGCGAAATCTCCCAGCGGGGGTCGAGCAGCCCCATTCCCTTGAGCTCCTCGTGTCGCGCGGTGCGTACCGCGTCCCACCCTCGCCGGTACTTGCCCTCGTACCGGGCGATGTCCTCCTCCATAGCGTGTAACGGCCAATGGGGCGCCGTGTAAGCGACGTGGAGAAAGAACGGCTGGTTGGCGGCAGCGGCCTCGCCGATCATGCGCACGGCCTCGTCACTCACCGCGTCGGTATAGTAGTAGTCGTCTCCCTCAGGCTCAATGAGCGTGCGATTGCGAAAGAGGGGACGGGGATTAAAGTAGCTTCCCGCCCCGGCAGGTGTGCCGTACCAGTCGTCGAATCCGCGGCCCGGCGGGATAGGGCGCCTGGGATCGCCCACGTCCCAGCGGCTCGGATCATTGCGCGGGTAGACACCACCGCAATGCCACTTACCCGACATCAGCGTACGATAGCCACCTGCCTGCAGCGCCTCCGCGATGGTGACGCAATCGTCGCGCAGGTAGCCCTGGTACGCCGGGAGGCCCAGGTCGCTCACCATGTGGCCAACGCCCGCCTGGTGTGGGTAAAGCCCGGTCAGCAGCGAGGCCCGCGAGGGACAGCAGCGCGCGCAATTGTACATCTGGGTGAAGCGGACGCCGCCAGCCGCCAGGTTGTCCAGGTTCGGTGTTTTGATCTCGGAGCCAAAGCAGCCGACGTCCGAGAAGCCCATGTCGTCGGCTAGGATCAGGATGATGTTTGGGGATTTGCGCGACGTTTCGTCAATAGAGGTCATCCCGTTTCTCCTTTAGCCACGGGTTATGGGCCTTTTCGTGCCCTACCGTCGTCTTTGACATGTGACCGGGATAGAGCACCGTCTCGTCTGGCAGCTTGAACAACACCTCGCGAATCGAGTGCTCAAGTGTATCCCAATCGCCGCCAGGCAGGTCGGTGCGCCCCACGCCATCGGCAAACAGCACGTCGCCGTCGAAGGCCACGCCCTCTTCTTCTAGATAGAAGGTCACGCCCCCTGGAGAGTGGCCCGGGGTGTGCAACACCCGGAAGCGTAGCGTGCCCACCTCCAGCACCTGCCCATCCTCCAGTTCCACGTCCGGCATCGGGCTTTCTACCTCCGGCAAGCCGAACAGTGCAGCGCCGCCCTTCGCTTCCAAAATCGGCAGCTCCGCCGGATGTAGCGCCAAAAGCGCGCCTGTGGCAGCGACAATCTCCGCATTCGCTTGCATGTGATCGAAATGGCAATGTGTATTGAGAACGTAACAAATGTTCAACTCACTCTCGTCGACCGCCTTGAGGACACGTCCCGGGTGTCCACCGGGATCGATCACCACCCCCTCCCGCGTCTCCTCGCAGCCGACGACGTAACAGTTGGTCTGAGTGATGCCGACGTGAACAGTGGAAAGTATCATCGTCTATTCCGCTCCAAATATGCGCGCCCACAGCGGCGGTCCCAACACCAGCAGGCCGACGACGACCGCGAGGATAGCCCCTAGTAGCACCGCCCCCGCCGTCACGTCCTTGACGATCTTGGCCTGCAGGTGATAGTCGGGGCTAACCAGGTCCACCAGCGACTCAGCTACCGTGTTCAGCATCTCGCTCACCAGCACGAAACCGATGGTCAGCACCAGAACCGCCCACTGCGTGTAAGAAAGGCCCAACCACAGCCCCAACGCAACCACGCCAGCAGCAATGGTCAAATGAACACGCGTATTGCGCTGGGTGCGCAGGGCGTACCACAAACCGGCAAACGCATGGCGAAAGCTATCGACGATGTTTCGGCTACGCATCATAGGGCATCACAAGGGAGGATTCACGTCGATTCCCAACACCCGGAGAATCTCCGACTGCGCGCGCCACATCTTTACACGCAGATCTTCCGCCCGGTCGTCGTACCCGAGGAGATGAAGGACGCCGTGGACGACCAACAACTGCAATTCTGCCTGCGTATCGTGCCCTGCTTCCGATGCCTGGGTCGCGGCGCGGGGAAAAGAGATGATAACATCACCCAAGTAAAACGGACTGTCCGGTGCGTCTACAAACGGCCCGCGTGCCTCGTTGGGAAAGGCCAGCACATCGGTCGGGGCATCCACGCCCCGATGACGGCGATTGAGTTCGCGTAGCGTCTCGTCGTCGGTCACCACCACAGCCAACTCGCACGCGCCCTCTACGTGCTGATGATGCAGGGTTTGCAGCGCAGCCCGGCTCAGCGACTCGGGCTCAACCTGCGACTGCAGGTCATCGTCCACGTGCACTGCTACGGTGTGCATCTCGAATTCAGCCCTCACGCACTGGCCGCGCCTTCCGAGCGGGGGTACTGGATGCGAGGATGAAAGACACCCTTCAGGGCAGAGATGAAAGCCTCACGCACGACCTCGACGTCGTGCAGTGTTAGATCGCACTCGCTTAGCTGGCTATCGGATATGCGATCGGAAAAGACACGATCGACGATTCCCGCGACCTCCTCGGCACTGGTGGGGCGCATGGCGCGCACGGCAGCCTCACACCCATCGGCCAGCATAACCAGAGCAGTCTCCTTGCTCTGCGGCTTGGGGCCCTGATAGCGAAAATCGTCGACGTCAACGGAGGCCGTGTCGCCCGCCAGTTGCACCGCCTTGTCGTATAGAAAGCCGACCCAACTTGTTCCGTGGTGCTCGGGGACAAAATCACGCACGTGGCGGGGCAACCGGTAGCGTCGCGCCATATCGACCCCATCCTTGACGTGGCTGACAATGACCTCGGCGCTGGTGCGGGGATCGAGGCGGTCGTGCGGATTCACACCTTCAACCTGATTCTCGGCGAAAAAGTACGGGCGGGTGACCTTGCCCACATCGTGGTAATAGGCTCCCACGCGCGTCAGCAGGGGATCGGCGCCAATGCGCTCCGCTGCCTGCTCGGCCAGGCTCGCGACCATGAGACTGTGATGATACGTGGCGGGCGCTTCGCGGAGCAGCCGCTGCAGCAGGGGGTGATCGGGGCGGCTCAACTCGATGAGGCGCATCGTCGTGGCGATATCGAACAGTGGCCCGATGAGGAACAGCCCACCCAACGCCAGGCTGGCCGAGAGCATCCCGTTGCCGATGGCGGCCGATCCTGCAATCAGTATATCGCCAAGCTGAATCTCGCCGGGATCCTGTGGCAAGCGAAAGACAAGGACGACGAGCACGTGCGCCAGAGCGGCAAACGCACCGGCGCGAAACAGCGCGCCGATCCGCTCGACGCGCCCCAGGGTGAGCGCGGCAACGATGCCACCTAGAGCAGTATAGGTGACTATCTCCAGGGAATTATCGGCGATGATGCCAGCGACGCCGCCAAGGAAGAGAGCGGTCGCTACACCCGCGTGTGGCCCCAGAGTGGCTACGGCCAGCATCGCCAACGCCGGCGCAAGAGCGAGATAACGCAGGATCTCGCCGCCCGACAGCATCAACCCCTGCCCCAACACGAAGAAGGAAACCAGCAGCACCAGAAGCAGAAGTTGCCGTCCACTCCACAACACCTCGGACTGAAAACGCGACAAATACAGGAACAGCAACGCGGTCCCCAACAGCGCCAGCAAAATCGCCCCGGCGAAGTCCGACCATCTCGTCTGAGACTGCCGCAGGCCAAGCTGATCCATCACCTCTATATCGAGTGGCCCGACAATCGCCCCCGCCCGCACGATGATCTGGTCGGCCTCGAAGGTGCGCAGCACGGCCCCCACTTCCTCACGCGCCCGCTCCCGGGCATCCGCCGTGGCCTGAGGGTCGAAGGAGGAGTTAGGGACGATAAAGCTTTGCACGAGCGCGACGGCAACCGCCGTCTCCTCGTCCGAAAGGTCAAAGCTAATCAGGCCCGGCACCTCTTCCTCGAGAACCTCGGTCAAACGATCCTCGCGGATTTCGGAGCGCATCGCCACACCGATCACCCGCAAGGTCTCGTGCTCCACTCGATCCCAACCATCGTCGGACAGACTGAGTAAATTATCGAGCATATCAGCCGAAAGGCCGGCCAGATCAGGGACGGCGCGGAGCAGTTCGCGCTTTTGGGCAGGAGAGGCCAACGTATCGGCCCGCACCGATCCCAGGTAATCGAGCGCCTGGCGGGCACGGTCGAACTGCTGGCGGGCCAGCTCGTCGTCGGGAGAGGTATAGACCGGCTCGACAGCGGCTGCCGCTCGATCCTGCTGATCCGCAGTCAGAATAGTGCTCTCGTAACTCACGTGGCTTGGTGCGCGCACGTCACGGGGAGCGACCCCCCCTACCTCGACCACCACCTGCTCCGTAGGCAGCAACGGCAGGGCCATCACGATACCCGAGATCCCTGCCAGCACAAGCCCCAGCAAGATTAGTCGTACCCACGCCCACCAGCGATGGCTGACTTGGCGCAACGAGATTTCTCCTCCAAAACCACAAAACCGCAGCAGGAGCCCGCCCCGCGAAGGGCTGAGCCCCGCTTATCTACACATCGGGTAAGCGTTCACCCCTCCCTCGCAGGGAGGGGGCCGACCGTTTGCGGTCGGTGGGGGAGGGTCGTGCGACGTTGGGCGGTAAAATCTTGCACACTGGCTCCGTTTTTAGCCTCACAGAGCCACCCTCACCCCAACCCTCTCCCTGCCAGGGAGAGGGGGCTGAACGGTTACCACATCGGTATTGCCTCTAAAGCTCCCACCTTTCGCGCTCGCCTGCTAAAACTAACAAAGGGAGCACGCACGGCGCTCCCTCTGCCAACCTATGCACACTTTTTCATTGACGGCCCATCTCAACCGGACAGCAACTCGCGTACGACCTCGTTTACGAGCTGACCATCGGCCCGTCCTTTGAGCCTGGACATCATCTCACGCATCACCGGTCCCATCTGCCCCATACCAGTCGCCCCAACCTCCGCGATAACCTGGCGCGCCTCCTCGGCGATCTCGTCATGGGAGAGAAGCTTGGGCAAATACTCCTCCAGGATTGCCAGTTCCGCCTCCTCCTTGGCCAGCAGGTCGGAGCGATCAGTCTGACGCAACTCGTCGATGGTGTCCTGTCGCTGCCTGGCCTCCTTCTGGAGCACCGCAGCCACGCTGGGATCGTCAAGGTCACCACTCTGCGCCACCTCGGCGTGGGTGATGGCGGTCAGCGCCACACGTATAACCGACTTGCGGCGCTCATCCCGGGCGCGCAATGCCTCTTTGAGGTCGTCCTGCAAGCGCTCCTTCAGGCCCATCTATCCCACTCTCCAGTCATTCACTCTAGATATCTTCATACCTCGATTCTTGTCCAAATGAGGCAAAATTTTGCGGGCCTTGATCTTGCCCGACCTCAGTTTTGCGAAGCAAAACTGAGCGGTGTTTCGAGCGCAGCGAGAAACGCCCCTAGTAACTTGCCTGCTGATCCCTATGCGTCTGCCGACGGCTCTTGCGCAACTTGGCAGCTTTCTTGCGCTTTCGAACGACGCTCGGCTTTTCGAAAAATCGACGGCGTCGCGCCTCCGACAATATGCGATCACGCTGCACTCTCTTGTTGAAACGCCTCAACAAGGAGTCGAAGGACTCGCCATCATCGATGATGACTTTGGTCACTCGATTCACCCCTCTCTGTACCCAATTTCGGTCTGGAAATTGACCGGATTTCATTATAATCGCGCACCGGAGGCTTGTCAAGCAAATGGCAACTCGCGCCCACCATGTTATTGCCCACCTGTGGAGGTGTGGTATACCGTAATTGGGCCAAGTGTCCCAAATACAGTACAGACCGACAATGACAGAAGGCTAGAGCGAGTAGTAGAAAATGATGTTGAGACAAGGACTGCACATCTGCTGTTTTCTGGTTGCCATAAGCCTGTTGGGCACACTCGTGGCCTGCACGGCGGGGAAAGCGATCCCTACGGACATGGCGGAACCCGTCAGCAGCGAACGCCTCGATTGGGAAACCGACCCCGGACGCATCCTGATGCAGCCCGCCGCGTTCTACGGCAGCGACGAGGCCATCCGCATCACCGAGACTGTCCTCCTGCATCAGAGCAACAACAGCGGCTGGCCTCAAACCTACCCGTTGGACCTGAGTGGCTACTCAAAATACATCACCTTCAACGACGATGCCATGATCGGCGTGATGACCGTCCTGCGCGACGTCGCCAAGGGAGACGAGGCGTATGCCTTTGTGGATAAAGAGCGCCGGCAACAGGCCGCCGCAGCCGTCGAGAAAGGCATCGCGTGCATCCTGCAATGCCAGATCGTCCGCCTGGTTCGAGGAGGCCAAGCTGACGGGCATCCGGGTAGAGGAGGTCGCCGATGATTCTCTATCGAAAGGGTATGACCTGATCGTGGTCGAGGACGAGACGGCGCCGCCGCTCTGGGCGCGGTTCTACGAGATCGGCACGAACGAGCCGATCTATGCCGACGCCGACGGTGCCATCAAGGAATCGCTGGCCGACCTCTCCTACGAACGCCGCGTCGGCTACCGCTGGCTGACCAACAGGCCCACATCCCTGCTATACGAGGAATATCCGGCGTGGAAGCAGGCCCGCCAGCGTGAAGCGACGAACAGGACACTGCTTTACGTCATCCCCGCAACTGTGGCCTGCATCGCGGTCATCGGCTTCGCCGCAGGATTGATGATATGCAAACGCCGCCAAGAAGCAAAATAGACGCCCTGTCAAGTCAAATGATAATCGCACCGAACGGGCATGGTTCCCTCAAAAGAT
>CAZWPV010000044.1:0-10966 GCA_964635485.1 uncultured Anaerolineales bacterium | reverse complement strand
CCCACACCCAGCGCCTTGGAGACCGCCTCCTTGGCGGCAAAGCGGGCGGCGAGTTCGGGCACACGCCCCCGGCAGTAGAGAACCTCGTTCGGGGTAAAGACGCGCGCCAGAAAGCGCTCGCCGTGGTTCTTGACCACCCGCTCGATGCGGGCGATCTCGATCAGGTCGACGCCGGTGGTGAGCATATCTCACTCCGTCGAGGGAAGAAGTGATCACCGAGTTCCAATTTGTCATCCAACCTTCGCAAGGATACCTCCTATTGTGGCCCGGCGATGGCCAGGGCGTAGGCGTCGGGGTCGAGCCAGCGCTGGGCGACGGCCTGCACCTGCGCAGTGGTGATGGCGTTGATCAAAGCATTGTACCGCTGGAGGTAGTCCAGCCCCAGCTCGTAGCGTTCCATGTCGAGGATGGTGCGCGCTACGCCCTCGTTCGTCTCCAGCCGCAGGGGCAGGCTGCCGGTGATGAAGGCCTTGTTGTCGGCCAACTCCTCGGCATCCACCAACTCCTTGCAGATGCGCCTGACTTCGGCGCGGATGCTGGCCACGGCTTGCTCGACGTTGGCCGGGTTGACCCCGGCGATGACGCGCCACGGGCCGGGGCCGGCGCCGCCGTCGACGCGGCTGTACGAGTAGTAGGCCAGTCCCTGCTCCTCGCGCACCTTCTCCCCCAGGCGGCCCATCAACCCAAAGATGCCCAGGATAGAGTTGCACACCACCGCCTCCAAAAAGTCCGGCGAGGTGCGGGCCGGGCCGGGATAGCCCAGCACGACGTCCGACTGCGTCTTGCCGGGGATAGGAACTGCACGCCGGTGCACCTCTGCGATGCGGGGAGCCTCGGGGAGCGGCGCGCGCTCGTAGGCCGAGCCCTGCCAATCGCCAAAGGCGGCCTCGATCTGCGCCAGGGCATTGACGGTCTCGACCGCGCCCACTACGGCGACGGTCATCCCCTGTGGCCCGTATCCGCCGGCGTAGAACGCGGCCAGGTCATCGCGCCCGATGCCGCCGACCGTCTCGGTGTACCCGTCGATGCTGCGGGAATAGGGATGATCTGGAGGATAGGCCAACTCGTAGAAGGTCAGGCTGGCCATGCTACGGGTATCGTGGGCGCGCTCCTCCAAGTCGGTGAGGATCTCGCCGCATAGCTTCTCGACCTCGCCGGAGGGAAAGGTGGGGTGGCGCAGTGCGTCGGCCAGGATGTCGAGCGCCAGCGGCAGGTCTTCGGCCAGACTCTTGGTGCCAAAGCCGGTGGTGTGGGTGGCCCCGCTGATACTGATGCTGGCGCCGACCGATTCCAGCGCCTCGTAGATCTGCTCGAACGACCGGTTTTCGGTGCCGCGCAGCAGCGCATCGGCGGCGAAGGCGGATAGTCCGGCCTGCTCCGGCCGTTCGTCGCGCGCGCCCACGTGCAAGTAGCCCCGCACGACGACCGCAGGGCTGGCGTGGTTCTCGCGCACCAGCACGACGATGCCGTTGGGCAGCTCGCGGCGGGTGATGGTTTCGGGGCCAGGGATTGACACGTTATGCCCCTTCTCCCTGGAATGCCGCCGCCTCCCCCTCGGTTGATCTGCCGAGGAAGTAGGCGATGGCAGCTCCTACGATCAGGAGTGGGATACCGACGAGGGCGTGCTCGGCAAAGGTGAAATCCACCGGCCAGAGGCCGATGAGCGAGCCGCAGATCAGGCCCAGGATGGCGTAAAAGGTCGTCGCCGGCCAGTGCTTTAGGAGCATGCTGGTCAGCTTGGCAAAGACCAGGACGCCCAGGGCAAGTCCCAGCGTCGCTGGCACGAGGACCGTCAACTGCATGGGAGGTTGGGTCAGCGAGTCGAGCGCCTCGACGATCGGCTTGTATGTGCCCGTCAGCAGGAGGATGTACGAGCCGCTCAGTCCCGGGGTCATCATCGCGCTGCCGGCGAAAAAGCCCCCCAGGCTGAGTTGGAGCAGGTTCGGGGCAGAGGCAGCCTCGGCAGAAGCCTCTGCCAGCGCTTCGTTTCTCGCCCCCATCACGCCCACCACGATGGCGGTCGCCGCCCCGATGGCGAAGGCGATCGTGCGCCCGACCGTAGGCTTCATGTCGTGGTGCATCTTGGTCACGCTGGGGATGCCGCCGGCGATCACGCCGATGAAAAAGAGCACCGACAGCACCGGGTACTGATCGAGCACGAGGGACGCCACCTTGGCGATACCCACCGTCCCGATGGCGACGCCAAGGGCCAGCGGGACCAGGAAGAAGAGGCGCTTCTTCAGCTCCTCCATATTTCTGAGACTCGAAAGCAAACCGCTGACCGATGCGATCAGTTCGTCGTAAACGCGCAGCAAGACCATGAACGTGCCACTGCTGACGCCGGGGACGATGTGCACGACGCCGACGATCATGCCCTTTAGCAACAGGATGATGGTTTTCATAGGGTCCCCTTGGGTGGATGGTTGGTTGGCACGTACCGTCCGACGGTGCGGTTCGATGGCTTGAGGTACGTCTGCGCCGCGCGCTGCACGTCCTCGACGGTGACGGCGCTGAGATTGTCGATGTAGCTTTCGAACCAGCCATAGTCGGCGAAAATCTCGCTGAACCCCAGCCACGACGCCTGCCCGGTGACCGTCTCGCTGGAGTAGGCGAACTGCGCCTTGGCCTGCTTGATCGCCTTGGCCAGTTCCTCCTCCGTGATCGACTCGTCGGCCACGCGCGTCAGCTCCGCCTCCAACGCCTCTTCCACCTCGGCGGGGGTGTGGCCGCCGCGCACGACAGCGGAGAGGTCGTAGACGTAAGGGTCCACCATCGGGATCAGGGAGCCGGATACGCCGGTCGCTAGCTCTGCTGCCACCAGCGCCTTGTAGAGGCGGCTGCTCTTGTTGGTCGTGCCGCCGCCGGAAAAGGCCAGCCCGCTGGCCCCGGTGAGCGTCGCGTCGAGCGTGGTCAAGGCGAAAAAGTCGGGGTCGCGGGCAGAGGGGATATGAAACACCATCTCCAGGTACGCCACCTTGCCTTCCCCTTCGACCGTCACCCTCCGCTCGCCTCGCTGCGGCGGCTCGATGGCGTGCATCGGCGGAACCTCCACACCGCTCGGGATCGCGCCAAAGTGTCGCTCGACCAGATGCAGCATGTCGCCCGCGTCAAAATCGCCCGCCGCGACGGTCACCGCGTTCTGCGGCGTGTAGTAGGTGCGGTAGTGGGCGTAGAGTTGATCGCGCGTCATCGTCTCCAGGTCACACATGTGGCCGATGGTCTCGCGGCCGTAGGGGTGCACGCGGAAGGCGCTCCCCATCAGCGCCTCGTTGAGCAGGAACTCGGGGTTGTTCTCGGCTCCTTGCCGCTCGCTGATGATGACGGTGCGCTCCAGGGCTGCGACGTCGGGATCGAAGGGTGTGTTGGCCATGCGGTCGGCCTCGATGCGCAGGGCCAGCTCGATGCGCTCGGCGGGCAGCGTGGCATAGTAGGTGGTAAAGTCGTACCACGTCATGCCGTTGAAGGTGCCGCCCTCGCGGGCGATGGCTTTATCGGCCGCGCCCCTGGGGAACGCCTCCGATCCCTTGAACAGCATGTGCTCGACCCAGTGGGAGATGCCGGTGATGCCGAGGTGCTCGTTGCGGCTGCCCACCCGGTACCATACCCAGAAGCTGGCCACCGGCGCGGCGTGGGCCTCTTTGACCAGCACGGTCAGGCCGTTGGATAGTTGTGTTTTGATGAATCCGTCGTTTGTCATTGTAGATCGAGGCACAATGATACCACAATCGGGCGTAAAGCCCAAGTTCAGTAGATCACGGAAGTCAATGTGGTTTAGGGCCTTGTGCCCGCTTCAAGCTCGAAATCAGCCTGGACGACGCCGACAAGCGGCTATGCTATAGTATTTTGTGATCTGCCGGAGTTGGAAATGCGGGGGTGGGTGGGGGGTGTAAAACCTACTCTCTCCGTCCTCGTGGCTTGAAAACCAGCTTCAGCGGCGTGCCGGTGAACTCGTAAGCCTCGCGCAGGCGGTTCTCCAGGTAGCGCTCGTAGCCAAAGTGCACCAGCTCGGTGTCGTTGACGTGAAAGACAAACGTCGGCGGGTCGACGCCGGGCTGGCTGGCATAGTAGATCTTGAGCCGCTTGCCGCGCTTGCTGGGCGGGGAGTGGCGCACCAGCGCATCCTGCACCAGTCGATTGAGTTCGCCGGTGGGCACGCGCCGGAAGCGGGCCTCCTGCACCGCCAGCGCCGTCGGGATCACCTTGTTGACCCGCTGGCCCGTGAGGGCCGAGACGTATAGCACGGGCACGTAGTCGAGGAACTTTAGCGCCTCGCGCACCCACCTGGTGTACTCGGCCGTCGCGTCCGCCCGACCGCCCCCGGCGATGTCCTTATCCACTGCGTCCCACTTGTTGACCAGCACGACGACGCTGGCCCATTCGTCGAGGATAAAGCCGGCCACGTGTGCGTCCTGGGCGGTGACTCCGTCCACGCCGTCGATCATCAGCAGCGCCACGTCGGCCCGCTGGATCGCCTTGAGCGCCCGCAGCACGCTGTAGCGCTCCACGCCCCGATCGATCTTGCCCCGCCGCCGGATGCCGGCGGTGTCGATCAGCGTGACGGGCGTGCCCTCCCACTCCAGGTGCGTGTCGATGGCGTCGCGCGTGGTGCCGGCGATGGGGCTGACGATGGTCCGCTCCTCGCCGAGCAGCTTGTTCAGCAGCGACGACTTGCCCACGTTTGGCCGGCCGACGATGGCGATCTTGATCCCTGCCTCTTGATCCGCCTCCTCTTCTGGCGCCACCTCGGTGGAGGGCAGCGCTTCGACCACGTCGTCCAACAGATCGGCCACGCCGATGCCGTGCAGCGCGGAGACGGGATAGACCTCCCCAAGGCCCAGGGCGTAGAACTCGAGCGCGTCCTGCCGGAGCCGCTCGTTATCCGCCTTGTTGGCGGCCAGAAAGACGGGGCAGCGCGCGCGGCGGAGGATATCTGCCACTTCCTCGTCGGCGGCGGTCAGGCCGCCGGCGGCGTCGGTGAGAAAGACGACCGCATCCGCGGCGGCGATGGCCTGCTCAGCTTGGGTGCGGATGAGGGGGATGTAGGGCGCCGAGTCCTGTGCCAGCACCCGTTCGGGGCCGGGGCGTTTTCCGGCGGAGACGGTCTCGGGTAGTACCTCGATGCCGCCGGTATCGACGACAGTGAACGTGACGCCGTTCCACTCGGCCTGCGCGTGCAGCCGGTCGCGGGTCGTGCCCGGCCTGTCGTGCACCACCGCGATCCGCTGGCCGACGATGCGGTTGAAGAGGGTTGACTTGCCTACGTTGGGGCGACCCACGAGGGCCACGATGGGAGTGCTCATGTCAGGTCAGTCCCCGGTTGGCGTCGGTGTGGCTGTAGGTGTTGGTCCAAAAGTGGGCCGTGGCGTCGGCGTCAGCGTGGGTAGGATGAGGATCTCGACCTGCACGACGGACGGCAGGACGCTGTAGTCGGTCACGCCGTCGGGAACCACCACCTGCGGTGTGATCTGATACGTGCCCGGCTCCAGCTCAAAGAGCTCGAGGGTGATGCGCACGTCTTTGGCCTCCATCGCCTCCAACTGGGGCAACGGGCCGCTCAGGAACAGCTCGACGGTCGCGGGCGAGACGGTGGCCGTAAAGCCGGCCCCCAGGTTTTGCAGCGTCGGCGTGATCTCCATCGTCAGACTGCTGTGGATGGCTTCGACGTGGTAGGTGACGGTCACCTGTTGACCCGGCACGAGGGCGACGGTCGGCGGCACGTTGAGCGCCGGATGGGCGACTACGTCGGCCTGGGCTCCCTCCACGCTCACCGGTTCGGTCTCGATAAAGCCCGGCAACGCGGCGATGACGACAGGAGCGCCCGAGACGGTGACTGACTCTGGCTCGACGGAGAAGCCGGTGATCGTGTAGCCGTAAGCGACCAACCCCTCGCGGACGGGTTTGATGGTCAACGTCCGGTAGTCTTCCTTGAGTTCGACGGGGACGTATACGCGAGCAACGTCGGGGGTCACCGTGACGTAGGGAACCGGCTGCCCTTCGCCATCCAGGGGAAGCAGGGACGGCCTTTCATCCACATCGGCGTTGACATCCTGGATCGAGATCTGCGTCCCGGCTTCGACGACGCGGTCGACGTAGGAACCTGGGCCACTCACCGTGACCGCCGTCGGTGTGACCAGCATCGTCTGCGTCAAGTAGGCCAGCGCCGGCTCTCCCTCCACTCGCACGTTTACGGGCACGGTGTGCTCTATCCAGGGCTGCAACTCTAGCGTGACGTACTCGGGTTCGGTGAGTGTTATTTCGAGGGGCTTTTTCCCCTCTGCCGGTGTGATCTGGATGGGCACTTGGTGGATGCCTGCCTCCAGACCCGCCAGATCGACGGTGGCGGAAAAATCATCCAGCACCAGGGAATCCCAGACCGATTCGGGTGCGCGGATGGTGACTTGGGCGGACGCATCGAGTTCTCCCACAATCACCATTCCGTCTGGCAGGCCGATCGCTTTGACCGGTATCAGTTGCGAGTAACGGTCTGTGTTGGTCGGGTCCGCTTCCTCGGCGGCAGTAACCCAGGCCAGTACAGCCAGCAGAAGAGCCAGCAGCGCCAGGGGTAAGTTGCTTGCAATCCAGCGCAGTGCCGATTTCACGTCTTACTTCTCCTCGCCGCCGAATATCTGCCGCACTCGGGCGATCCACTGGGGCCAGGCCCGCTCCAGCACAGGTTGATAGAGCGCTCGCAGCACGGCCTCCAGCCGTTTAGCGTCCAGGTTGCGGATGATGCGACCGCCGTGAGCGACAGAGATGGAGCCGCGCTCCTCGGAAATGACGACGACAATGGCGTCGCTCTCCTCTGTCACACCAATGGCAGCGCGGTGACGCAGCCCCAACTGCCGGTCCGCGAGAAAGGCGGTCGAGAGAGGCAAGACGCAGGCCGCGGCCAGAACCCGTCCGTTCCGCACGATGACCGCCCCATCGTGTAGCACCGTGTGGGTATTAAAGACGGTCACCAGCAACTCGGGGGTGACGGCGGCGTCGAGGAGGACACCGCTATCCGCGAGTTCCCGCAGGCCGGTCTCGCGCTCCAGGACGATGAGAGCGCCGCACCGCCTCTCGGCGAGCCTGCTGCCCGCCTGAGCAATTGCGGCCAGCGTTTGCTCCAGGGCGGCGCGCCTGCCCCTCATCCGGCCCCAAAGCGCCCCGGGCCGCCCCAGCCGTTCCAATGCCCGGCGTAACTCCTGTTGGAAGAGGACGGGAACGGCCACGAGCAACGCCGGAAAGACTTTCTCTGCCAGCCAGCCGAAGGCGCGCAGGCGTATGAAGCCGCTCAGCAGGATGACGGCGATGATCAGAAAGATCGCGCCGCGCAGCAGAGGCACGGCTCGAGTGCCCCGTACCAGGTACAGGATCCAGAAGAACAGAAAAGCCACGAGCAGGATGTCGAGGATGTCTATCCATTCGAGCCGTTGCAGGTACCACAGCAGATCTGCCACTAGTCAAATCCCGAATCCTAAACTTTCACTTTGTCACTCGGCCTGCCCACCGACCCGGGCAAGCAGTTGCCTATAAGCCTCGACGTTGGGTGGATTGAGCGCGATGATGGCCCGGATGGTCGCCTGAGCATCGCTGGTCCGTCCGGCGTTCATTTGCAGGTCTCCCAACTTATCCAGGTGCTGCAGCGCCTGATCGACGTTTCCGGCGTCGAGGTGTGCCTGTGCCAGACGGGTGCGCAGCGGGATGTCATCGGGGCGCTCGCTGACCGCGTCTTCCAGGATGGTAAAGATGCGCTCCTTCTTGCCGCGCTCGCGGTAGGTCTTTAGTAGATCGTCGAGTTCGGCGATGGCCAATTCCGGTCGGCCCAGGCGGTGGTAGAGCCCCATCAGCGTCAGGCGGGCCCGCTCGTCGTCGGGAGCCATCTTGCGTATCTGTTCGTAGACGCTGACGGCGCGTTTCCAGTCCACGCGCTGCATGTCGATGTCGCCGATCTTGTGCAGGATGCGCACCGTCCAACGGTGCCCGGGATCGCCTCGTGGCGCCAGCCGCAATGCCTCCTGATATATCTCGCGGGCCCTGTCCATCTGTGCCAGGTTGTAATAGCTCTCGGCCAGGATCAGATAGTGCTCCAGAGCCCCTTCGATCTTTCCGTGGCTGACGAGGACGTCGATCAATCTGGCCCGCACTGCAGTGTCCATCGGGGCCAATTTCAGGGCGCGGTTGTACATCCCCACGGCCCGCCCGACGTTGCCCCGCGCCAGGTAGGCGTGGGCGATGGAGACGAACTTGGCTACGGCCTCGTCCACCTTCCCCATCGCCAGCAGCACCTGGCCCAACTGCCGGTGGGTGGGCAGGTACGTGGGAGCTTGCCACAGGGTGGAATAGCATTCTTCCAGCGCAGCGTAGAACATGCCGCGCTTTGTATACTCCTGTGCCAGGGCCACCGATTCCAGAATGCCTTCCGCCCCCGAAGTCTCCAGCATCTCGGCCAGGCTCAGCGTGGGACCCTCCTCGGCCAACGTGTCGAGTCTCTGGCGGGCCTGGACGATTTTATCTTCCCAGCCCTGCTCGCTGAGGAAGGTGACCAGGGAGTTGGTGAACTCGAGCGCCTGATTGCGATCTCCTTTGGCGACGTAGCCGTCGGTCAGATGTTCGTAAAGTTGGATCAGGTCGTCGACCTGGTCGCGTTCGACGGTAGCCAGGTCGACAATCTTGAGCACCTCGATAAAGTGCTCCAGCGCCTCATCGATGCGTCCTTTGGCCCGGTGGCACTCGCCCAGGGCAAAGTGGCTGCCCAGCATGTAGTCAGACTGGGTGATCGAGCACTCGAACTGGGAGATCGCGGCGTCGAAGTGGAGCTTTTCCTGGTAGAGCAGGCCGAGGTTAAAGTGCACGGCGGGCTGCTCGGCCCCCGCTGCGATGACCCGCTCGTAAGCGTCGATGGCTTGGTCGATCTCTCCGCGCGTCTGCAGGTCGATTGCCCGGCCAAGTATGCCGTCGATCTCCGCCTTGCTGAGTTGACGGGTCTGGACGCCGACGGGCGCCGCCGCGATCTCGACCGAATCCTCGTCCTCGAAAAAGCTCTCGGCGAGATCGGTCAGTGCCTTCTGGCGAGCGATGGCAGCCGGGCTGCCTCGATTTTCGGCGGCCTCTGCCTCTGGGGCGGCGAAATCCAGACCGACCGGTTCACTGAACGCTTCGAGTGGCCCCGGAGCCCCTTCGGGTAGTTCGGCCTCGGCAGGCTGTTCGCCGAATCGCAAGTTGTCCAAGGTCTGCAGCAGGCCGGTGTTGCGTGGAGATAGCTTGAGGGCGTGCTGGCAGAGCTTGGTCGCGTAGTCGATCTGCCCCTGGTCTTGGTAGATGTGCACCAGGGCCATGCATTCCGCGACGGCCTCCTTGATCTGGCCCCTCTCCTGGTAATGCTGGAGCAGTTTCACGTGTGCCTGCACGCATTCCGGGCATACGCGGGCGGCGTCCTTCCACCGCTCGAACGCCAAGTCGGCGGCCTGCTGCTGGCTCAGGTAACGTTCGGCGGATGCCACGTAAGCGGCGGCGGCCTCCTTCCCCTGCCCCAGTTGCTCCTGCGTCTGCCCGATACGCTCCAGGAGCACGGGGTCGTCTGGCGTGACCTGGCTGGCCTGCTGGTAAGCGGCAAGTGCAAGCTCCAGTTGGCCAGCGCCGTAGTAGGCCTGCCCCAGGCCGGTCAGAGTGTCGGCGTCGCGGGGAAACTCGGCCAGGGCGCGTTTGTACTCGGCGACGGACTTTTCCCAGTTATGGTCCCAGGCGGCGTTGGCCGCCGCCTGCATGGCCTCTTTAAAGATTTTGTGGTTCCCTGCCACAGTCTTATCCTTCCAGATTCTGTGCCATTAGCTCCACCAGAACGGCCTTTTGCGCGTGCATGCGATTCTCGGCTTGATCCCACAGCGCCGAGTGCGGGCCGTCGCACACGCCGTCGGTGATCTCCTGGCCGCGATGGGCCGGCAGGCAGTGCATGACAATGGCGTCCGGCTTGGCCTCCGCGACCAGCGGCTCGTTGACCTGGTAGGGGGCAAAGATACGCGCTCGCTCTGCGGCTTCTTCTTCCTGGCCCATCGAGGCCCACACGTCGGTGTAGACCACGTCGGCCCCGGCGACGGCCTCGTGGGGGTCGTGGGTGGCCAGCAGGGTGCTGCCGCTGGCGGCGGCCAGCTTCTGCCCTTGCGCCCACACGTCGGCGGGCAGCTCGTAGCCCGGCGGCCCGGCGATGGCGAAATCCATCCCCAGCATCGCTGCCCCAAAGATGAGGGATACGGCCACGTTGTTGCCGTCGCCGATGAAGGCCAGTCGCTTTCCTCCTAGGTCCCAGCCCTTGGCCTCGACGACGGTGAGAAAGTCGGCCAACCCCTGGCATGGGTGGTTATAGTCGGAGAGGCCGTTGACGACGGGCACGCTGGCGTACCGGGCCAGGGCGAGCATGTCGGCGTGGGCAAAGACGCGCGCCATGATCCCATCGACATAGCGCGAGAGGACGCGGGCCGCGTCGGGCACGCTCTCCCGCTCGCCCAGCTTGATCTCGTCGGGGGAGATGTAGAGCGCCTGGCCGCCCAGGTGGATCATGCCCATCTCGAAGGAGACGCGGGTGCGCAGGGAGGGCTTTTGGAAGACCATGCCTAACGTCTTGCCCTCGAGCAGGGGCCGGTTGCCGCCGGCCTTCCACTCCGCCTTCAGGGCCACTGCCTTCTGGAGCAGGTCGCGCAGCCCGTCGGGGGTCAGGTCGATCAGAGCGAGAAAGTGTTCCATGCGTGTCTCCGTGTAGATTTCCTCGTAGGGCGGTAGGCAACCGCAGGTTGCACGCTAACCGCCGGTCGGATAACAAATCCGACCTACCGCTTTTTCTTACACGGCCAAGGTCGCGTCCAAAAACAAGCTCTTTTCTGCCAAGATAACCCTGAGCGGCAGAGCAAAACCAGCCCGGTTTTTGGACGCTTACAAGTATACCACAAGCGGCGCGGGAATGAAAGCGGCTGCACTGAATGCATCTAAC
>CAZWPV010000043.1:0-11154 GCA_964635485.1 uncultured Anaerolineales bacterium | reverse complement strand
CAATGGCTCGCTCTCGCGGCCACCTCAACGGGGTGACTTTTGCGGTATTGCGTATTTTGCATCAGCGCGGGCGACGCGCTGGGACTATCGCGTCAGCCAGGCTGCCGGGCTGGAGGGTACAGTTCAGAAAAGTGGCCGATATTCTGAACTATACCCGTTGCGAGGCGGGGTGGACTGCGAGCGGTGTCAGTGGTATAATGCTTCCGTTTTGCCAGGGACTTGTTTGCAGACGTGTGTAGGGTTCCCTGGCTTGATGGCTTGGGAACTGATGAAGAATGCTGGGGTTGAGAAGAAGGAGGAAGCGGTATGATGGTTCAGCGAGCTAGATGGGCCGTTGCGCTACTCGTCGTTACGATTGTATTGGCTGGCTGCACGTGTGGGCCTGCTCGGGAAGGGGATGCTACACCTACTCCCATTCCCACGCCGATCGTGCCGGACAAGTCGACCTATTTGGTGCAGCGCGGAGAGGTATCCAGGGTTATCGAGTTTGTGGCGCGTGTCTCCCCCGTTGCCGAGGAGGAACTCTACTTCCGTGTCTCGGGCTACGTTGGGGCTGTCTACGTGAAACGGGATGATTGGGTTGAGGAAGGCGATGTCCTGGCCGAGTTGGAGGTCACCGACTTGAAGAATCAACTCCTCCAGGCCGAGGCAAGTTTGGAGTCGGCGAGAAGTAGCAACGAGCAACGGATTGCCGAGGCCAAGGCTAACCTGCGTGCTGCTGAGCTGAACCTGGCGATTGTAAAGGCTAATGCTCCTGGCCCGCAGGTGGTCATTGCCGAAGTGGCTCTGGAGCGCGCTCAGATCGCACTGGCCGATGCACAGGAGGCCTACGATAAGGCGTGGGATCCGGCCCGCGATTGGGAGCTCAACGTCAAGTGGAGGAAGGGGGCTTTGGAGGCTGAGCGAGAGGCAGCCGCGCGCAGGTTGCACGATGCAGAGTTAAGCCTAAAGGTGGCTGAGGCCAATTATCAGCAGGCTCTCCAGGCCCAAGAGGTGCATTCCTACACTGTTCAGATGCGCGAACAAGATGTCGCCCTGGCCCAGTTGCAGTTGGAGAAGCTAGAGTCCGGTTTGGCTATTGAGGAGATGCGTCTGAATGTAGAACGGTTGAAGGCGCAGTTGAATGATGCTCGCCTGATAGCGCCTTTCGACGGCCAGGTGCTCCTGGTAGCTGCTGTGGCAGGTCGCGAAATGGTCGCCTACAAGCCTGCGGTCGTCGTGGCAAACGTCGATGCGCTGGAAGTGAGCGCTGATTTGGACGTCGAGGCGATGCAGGAATTGCAGGAGGGGATGCCCGTCACGTGCGAGCGGACAGGTGTGCCTGGGGAGCAGTTCACCGGTTTCATTCGGCGTATGCCTTATCCTTACGGCGGCGGTGGCCGCGTAGGCACCGTCGAGGATGAGGACACGTCGACTCGTATAACTTTGGACCAGGATCCTGAAGAGCTTGGCTTGGATTTGGACGACCGGGTGCGTGTGACTGTAGTGCTGGAACGCAAGGAAGATGTCTTTTGGGTACCGCCTCAGGCCATACATCAATTTGAGGGGCGGGAGTTTATCACGATTCAAGATGGTGATCGCCAGCGGACTGTGGATGTTAACGTCGGTATCGAGAGTGAAGAGCGCTACGAGATCGAAGGGGTGTCTGAGGAACTGGTTGAGGGATGGGTCGTGATCGGCAGGTAGGATAGTGATCGTATGGGAGTAATACTTCGCGCGTGGGCCATTCTCGTCGTAACCGTCAAGCGCCTCATCTCGGAGAGATGGTTGGCCTTGGCAACCGCGTTGGGGTTGATCATCTCTGTGGCTCTGATCACCAGCATTCCGATGTATGCCGATGCTATATACTATCGCGTGCTGCTTGAAAAGCTTTCGGGAGAGGAGTATGGCCATCGCCCTCCGTTTGCCTTTATGTATCGTTATGTGGGCTCTTGGGCAGGGGTGGTCAGCTGGGAGGATGTAAAGCCGCTCGATGACTATATAACTAATCGGGTCGCGAGCGACTTGGGTTTGCCTGTAAACGACATGGTGCGGTACTTTTCGACCGACAGTCTCCGGCTCTTTCCTCAGGGTGACGGTGTCTACAATGATCCCGACCGGGCGTTAGGGTTTGTCAATTTTTCCTGGGCGTCTGATTTTCAGGATCACATCACTGTCGTGGAAGGCAATTTCCCGGCTGTCGCCGATTCTTTGCACGGCAGCGTCGTCGAGGTGCTGATTAGCGAGGAATTGTCTCTCGAGTGGGGTCTGCAAGTGGGTGAGGAATACACCGCTTATGCCAAACTGGAGACGGAAGATGGTAGAGACATCAATGTCACGATCCCGGTACGCATAGCGGGTATATGGCGGCCGACGGATCCCACTGAGGAGTATTGGTTTTATAGCACTGGCTCGTTGGCGGGGGAGTTGTTTGTACCCGAAGAGACTTTTCTGAGACGCATTGATCCCGAGATGGAACAGGGAGTCAACCTCGGCCTGTGGTATCTGTTGGCAGATGGGTCGGACGTTTACGCCGATGAGGTTGACGGACTTCTCAGCCGGATCGTAGCTACGCAACAGCGTGTGGCTTCTATCTTGCCTGGCTCTGGCCTGGATATCTCCCCAGAGAGTGACCTTCAGTCATATCGACGGTCAACCGTTGTGTTGACTTTTCTGCTTTATGTCTTTAGCGTGCCGATCGTCGGTCTGCTTCTGGTGTTCATCGGCCTGGTGGTAGGGTTGTCTGTGGGGCAGAAACGCAACGAGATCGCCGTGTTGCGCAGCCGCGGGGCTACGTCCTTGCAGATTATCGGGATCTCTATCTTGGAGGGCGTGTTGATGGGGATCGTTTCGGTAGCCATTGGCCTTGTGGTTGGTAGATGGCTGGCACTCCTCATTGGCAGGTCGCGCAGTTTCCTCGACTTTTCGCTGCCGGGACAACTGCGAACAGGTGTGACCCTGGCGACGGTGCGCTTTGGCGTGGCGGCGGTCGTGTTAGCATTGTTTGCCCAGTTGGGGCCCACCATCTCTGCTGCGCGTCACACGGTGGTGACTTATAAACAGGAGCAGGCACGTACTTTGCGCAAGCCATGGTGGCGGCGTGCTTGGTTGGATGTGCTCTTGTTGATTCCGACGGCCTATGGCTTTTACGTGCTCGATCAACAGCAAGGCATCGTGGCAGCGGTGGCTGGCGAGACGGCGGCGGTGGATCCTTTCCAGAATCCCCTGTTGTTGTTGGTTCCGGCGTTGGGCATCTTTGCGCTGACGCTCTTTATCTTGCGTATCTTGCCGACGTTGATGACTGTAATAGCCTGGGTAGCCTCGCGCTTGACCAACTCCGTGGGGTTGCTGTTGGCGACGCGCCATCTTTCGCGCTCGCCGGGTTTCTACGCCGCACCGCTGATTCTGCTGATCCTGACGCTCAGCCTGTCGGCGTTCACGGCGTCGCTGGCTCAGACGCTGGATACACAACTGTATGCTCAAAAGTACTACCAAGTGGGGACGAGCCTCAGTCTGGCCGAACAGGGAGATTGTCTGAATTACACGGTGGGTCTACAGCCGCAGTGTGATCTCTCCGTTCCGCCACCGCACTGGACCTTTTTACCGGTCACAGAGCATCTCAATGTCGAAGGAGTGATTGCGGCGAGCCGGGTGGGGAACTTTAATGCTGTGACCAATCTGAGCGGCGGTATTCAAATTGGGACGTTCCTTGGCATTGATCGTGAGAGCTTTGTCCAAGTCGCATTCTGGCGGGATGATTTTGCCAGGCAGAGCTTGGGCGAGTTGATGAACCAGTTGGCGCTCACTCACAATGGCGTGTTGATACCTACCGAGTTTGCTGCTCAGCACGCGCTCAACGTAGGCGACTTCTTCCGCCTGGACGTTAGGGGTATTAAGGGCGTTGAAATGGATGTGCAGGTTGTGGGCAAGTTTGACATGTTTCCCACCTGGTATCCCGATGATGGGCCGCTCTTTGTGGGCAACTTGGATTATCTCTTTGAGCAGGCTGGAGAGCGATTCAACTATGACGTGTGGCTGGCCACAGAGCCCGATGTGGACTATGAACAGATTGAGGTCGCTGTTCGGGAATTGGGTGTTAACGTGATGTCGCGGGAAGCACCGCTGCCAGAGATATATGAGGAGCAGCGACGGCCGGAGCGGCAGGGTCTGTTTGGCGTGCTTTCGGTGGGCTTTCTGGCCTCGGCAGTTCTGACGGTGCTGGGCTTTTTGTTATACGCCTTCTTCTCTTTCCGCCGCCGCTTTATCGAGTTGGGCGTCCTGCGTGCCATCGGCCTGTCGTCTTGGCAGATGACGGTGTTTCTGGCTTGGGATCTGGCCTTCCTGTTGCTGGTCGGAGCGGCGGCGGGCACAGGGCTGGGGGCCTGGGTCAGCAAGTTGTTTATTCCTTACCTGCAGTCGAGCAGCGGTGGGGTAGAGACACAGTTCCCGCCCTTCGTCGTGGCGATTGACTGGCTGTCCATCTTTCGCATCTATGCGCTCTTCGGTCTGCTGTTTGTGGCTGCGTTGGCAGGCTTGGCTGTGCTCCTCATGCGCATCAAGATATTCCAAGCAGTCAAGTTGGGGGAGACGGCGTAATATGGAAGAACCTTTCATTGCGTGTGATAACCTGGTAAAAATCTACAAGATCGCCGACCTGGAGACGGTAGCTCTGCAGGGGTTGGATCTGGTCGTCGCCCCTGGCGAGTTGATGGGCATTGTGGGTCCCAGTGGTAGTGGCAAGTCCACGCTGATGAACATCCTGGGAGGGCTCGATCATCCCTCGGCTGGGCGCGTGTGGGTGGACGGTCAGGATTTGCTCAAGATGTCCAACGCTGACCTCAATCGATACCGCCGCTCCAAGGTGGGCTTTGTCTGGCAGCAGGTCAGCCGCAACTTGGTGCCCTATCTCACGGCTCTGGAGAACGTAGAGTTGCCGATGACGCTGGCCGGGAGCGGCAGAAAGAAGCGCTGGCGCGCCGAGGAGCTCCTGGAGACTGTGGGCCTGGCCGAGCGGCAGCATCACCGCCTGGCGCAGATGTCTGGCGGCGAGCAGCAACGGGTCGCCATTGCCGTCGCCCTGGCCAACGATCCCCGGTTGCTCTTGGCGGACGAGCCGACGGGCGAGGTGGATTCGGCGACTGCGCTGACCATCTATGATACGTTCAAGCGTCTGAATCGTGAGTACGGGTTGACGACGTTGATCGTAAGCCACGATCCCGGCCTCGCGCGTCACGTAAATCGAGTGATTGCCATCCAGGATGGCAAGATGGCGACGGAGACGGTGCGCCGATCGGCGTCAAACGGCATGGACGAGGGCGAGTCGAACGAAGAGGAAGATATTTTCCACGAGCTGGTGGTCTTGGACTCTGCTGGTCGTCTGCGGGTCCCCAAAGAATACCTGGAGCAGTTTGGTATCAGGGGCCGCGTGATGCTGGATCTGGTTGAGGAGGGTATCTTGATCAGCCCGGTGCCCGAATCGGTTCAGGCTCAGGCCTCCGAGCAGTTTGTCTCCGATTTGGTGCCGGAGGCCGAGGCGCACAAGTGGCGCGGACTCAAGGCTCTTTCGCTCTTGAGATCGGCCAAACGACGCCTGGCTGGCTTGGCCTCTCGGCTGCGTGAGAGAAGAGGGAGGTAGCGGGGTGGGTGTTCCAACTTTGCTCTCTAATTCGGTTTCCGGGCAGCACAGGGAGGCGCCTCCAGGAGGTGAGATGCTTAGTTGCCCTGATGGTTATGCCATCGAGACCCGCGACTTGTGGCGTATATACAAGACCGGCGCGCAGGAGGTGCCGGCTCTGCGTGGTGTTAACTTGGCAGTGGAGCCGGGCCGTTTCGTTGCAGTGAAAGGGCGATCGGGCAGCGGCAAGACGACGCTCCTCAACTGTCTCGGCGGGCTCGATCATCCCACCTCCGGCTCTGTGTATGTGTTTGGGCGTGATATCTCGACGCTGAGCGACCGGGAGCTGACGCATTGGCGGCGGAACCGCGTGGGTTTTGTCTTTCAATCGTTTGGGTTGCTGCCCACGCTTTCAGCTTACGAGAACGTGGAGTTGATGCTGCGCATCGCCAGCGTGAATGCCAAGGAGCGGCGCGCGCGCGCGCGTTACTGCCTGAATTTGGTGGGTCTCACCAAGTGGCTTGACCACCGGCCTTTTGAAATGTCGGGTGGGCAGCAGCAGCGTGTGGCGATCGCGCGCGCTGTGGCCAATAATCCCCAGTTCATCCTGGCCGACGAGCCCACGGGCGAGCTGGATAGCACCACTGCACGCGAGATTCTCGCCCTCTTCCGGCGCATCGTGGAAGAGGAGCACGTGACGTTTGTGATGGTCTCCCACGACGCCCTCGTGGACGAGTACGTGGACTATTCCCTGCAACTGAAAGACGGTCAGATCGTTTCGCAGGATCGATGATCGGCGCGCGCATGAGAAATCTGAGTGCGTTTGTCGTCCTATTTGCCGTCATCCTCACCGGCTGTTGCCAGAGCCTGCCCGCAGCGCCAACGCCCGAACCGGTCACGATTACCTTTGCCTGCCCCTTCTATGACGCAGGACACTATCAGGCGTTGGCCGATGAGTTCAGCGAGACCAATCCCTACGTCACCGTCGAACTCCAGAGCGTAAGAGGAAACTACCAATTCGACCCCCAGACGGTGGATGTCTTTGTGGGTACGCAGTTCCAAGGCGCGGAGCTTCAGGCGCGGGGTGACGTTCTAGATCTTTCCCCGTTTTTTGAGTACGCTCTGTCATCTGATTTACCTGATTTTCAGCCCGGCGTGATAGATGCCTTTGGCAGCGAAGATGCGATCTGGGCTGTTCCTTTTGGGATCGATCCTCTGGTGATGTATTACAACCGGGATCTGTTTGACGCGGTCGGTGCGGCGTATCCGCGGCGTGGATGGACGTGGGAGGATTTTTTGGATGCTGCGCTCGCTGTCAACGATCCTGATGCAAGCGTTTTTGGTTACGTGTCGACGCCACAGTCCAACGATCCTTTGCCGTTCATCTACCAGCATGGCGGAAAGATTCTAGATGATCTATCGGAGCCTACACGCACGACGTTTGACGACCCACTGACGATAGAAGCGGTAGCGTGGTATGCCGATCTGGCCTTTGAGTACAACGTCATCCCCACACCCGAACAGCAGCGTCGGGCCTTTCCTGGAAGCAGCGGTGTCTTCTACGGCATTGCCCAGAGCAGGGTTGGCATGTGGGTTGGGGCGCTCTCCGAGCGGGGTGGTTTTTTGCAGCGACAGAGGTGGGATCTGGGGTGGGGCGTGGTGGCTTTGCCTCGCGATGCGCGGTCGATGACGCTGTCTACCGCTGAGGGGTATTTCATTTCCTCCCACACGCAACACCGCGAAGTCTGTTGGCGATGGATTACCTTCATCAGCGGCCAGCCTCACTATCGCCTGGTGCCGGCGCGCCGCTCTCTCCTCCTGTCCGAAGAGTACGAGGAGGAGGTCGGCGGCGAGGTCGCGATGGCCGCCCGTGATTCGCTTGGGAACGCGGTGCTGGTCACTCCCCGCTTGGCCGCCTTTGGCGAAATTTTAGAGGAGGCGTTTCTTCCGGCAATCGAGAGTGTTCTCAAAGGTGACGCCACGCCTGAGGAGGCGATGATCGCGGCCCAAGGGCAGGCCGAGATCATGCTTGGGCAATAGTCTCCGGTTTGGTGTTTTGTTTGAAGGAGGCGTAGGCGTGAGTCTGCGCCTTTTCTGGTTTGACCTGTTCCTGCACCTGGTCTATAATTTGCGATAACTGTTCGGCTTACCCTCCCGCAAGTTAGAAGTCGACTTGACTAACGAGTCAAAAGGGGGTAGCAAAGCGTCCGTTCTCATCAGACTTGTTCTTGAACTTGCGGGAGGGTAGATAGTTGGGCGATCTTGATGACCAAGGAGGAAGCAATATGGCAGTGTACTTGCTCGGCATTGATGTAGGCACGAGTGGCAGCAAGGCGATCCTGATCGACGCTGACGGCGCGGTGAAGGCCAGCGTCACGACCGAATACCCATTGCACACGCCCCAGCCGCTGTGGGCGGAGCAGAATCCGTCCGACTGGTGGGCGGCGACCGTGGCCAGTATCAAGCAGGTGCTGGAGAATAGTGGCGTCGTCGCTGCCGACGTGGCGGGTGTGGGTCTCACCGGCCAGATGCACGGACTGGTGTTGCTGGACGGTCAGGGCGAGGTGCTGCGCCCGTGCATCATGTGGAACGACCAGCGCACCGCCGCCCAGTGCGCGGCCATCACCGAGAAGGTCGGCCTGGATAACGTGCTGCGGCTCACCGGCAATCCCATTCTGCCCGGCTTCACCGCGCCCAAGATCGTGTGGGTGCGCGAGCACGAGCCGGACGTCTATGCAAAAGTCGCCAAGGTGCTCTTGCCCAAGGATTATGCGCGCTATCGTCTGACGGGCGGCTTCTTTGGCGAGGTGTCCGATGCCTCCGGCACGTCGATGTTCGACGTCGGCCAACGCCGGTGGTCGGACGACATGTTGCAGGCATTGGAGGTTCCGCGCGAGTGGTTGCCGGAGGTGACCGAGTCGCCGGAGGTGAGCGCGTGTGTCAGCGCCGAGGCCGCCGCGGAGACCGGCCTGCTGGAGGGCACTCCCGTGGTGGGCGGCGGCGGCGACCAGGCGGCGCAGGCGGTCGGCACCGGTATCGTCGCCGAAGGTGTTGTCTCAGCCACGCTGGGCACCTCCGGCGTCGTCTTTGCCGCGTCCGACTCCTACCGCGTGGAGCCGCAGGGCCGGCTGCACGCCTTCTGCCACGCCGTGCCGGGGATGTGGCACCTGATGGGCGTCATGCTCTCGGCGGCGGGCAGCTTCCGCTGGTATCGCGACACGCTGGGACAGGAGGAGGTCGCCCAGGCACGGGAGACCGGGCGCGATGCCTACGATATCCTGACCGAGGCCGCGGCCGAGGTAGCGCCTGGCTGCGAGGGGCTGCTTTTCCTGCCGTACCTCACCGGCGAGCGCACGCCCTATCCCGATCCCAACGCGCGGGGCGTTTTCTTCGGCCTCACGCTGCGCCACGGCAAGCAGCACTTGACGCGCGCGGTGCTGGAGGGTGTTTCCTATGGCTTGCTCGACTCGTTGGAACTGATGCGCGCGCTGGGGCTTTCCATCGAGCAGGTGCGCGCGTCCGGCGGCGGGGCGCGCAGTTCGCTGTGGCGGCAGATCCTGGCCGACGTGTTCGATGCCGAGATCGTCACCGTCAACGTGACCGAGGGCGCGGCCTACGGTGCAGCGCTGCTGGCGGGCGTGGGCGCGGGCGTCTACGCAAGCGTGCCGGAGGCCTGCGAGGCGGCAATCCGGCTGACGGGGCGCACGGAGCCCGGCCCGGCGGTCTCTGTCTACGCCGACTACTACCCGCGTTACCGCGCGCTCTACCCGGCGCTGGCCCCCGAGTTCGCCGCCATCGCCGAGGTAGTGAACAGGCATCTGTAAATTGGCAAGTCACATCTTTTGTAACTGTTCAGCCGACCCTTGCGAAGGGCGCGATTCGCGCCCGTAATCGGACGCGGTTTCGCCGAACCAAGCCACCGTTGCAAGCGAATTGGCCTCAAACGTATCTTCTCAATAAACAGGGGAAAATGGGGGTGTGTGGGGGGGGGGGGGGGGCGCCGCGCCCCCCCCCCCCCCCCCCCGGATTATTGAGACGATACCTCAAACCTTTGCAAGGGCGGCTGTTACCATCTTTTTACGGAGGATCTGATGGAAGACGAAACGTTCGAGTCTTTGTTGCGAGGGGCCAAGCGTACCCAGATGATCATCTGGCTTGCCTTCACGGTAGAACCGTTCGTCTACGTGGTGCTGTCTTTTATCGTGAGCCAGGGAGCGATCGCGTGTACAGGACAAACCACGGGGCCTTATTTGAAGTGGGGCTTTTATTTTGTCGCCTGTTTGTTGGCTGTGACATCTCTGCTCATCAGCCGTTTTCTGCTCTCCGACCGCCAGATAAAAGCCCGTTTGGCGAACGGGCAGTTTGAGGCGGATGGAGCGCCGCCGTCTGGCAGTCTAGGCGCGCACGATGCAAAGCTATTGAGTTTGTCTCGCTATTACCTGTCCTCCCTGCTGCTGAGTTGGGGATTGAACAGTTGTGTCCCCGTCGGCGGACTGATACTTCTTTTCACAAACGGCGATAGTAGGACGATCCTCGTTCTGTCCGCCCTTGCTGTGGTGTTGAATCTCCTGGCATATCCCCAGTTCGATGCGTTTATCGAGCGCGTGAGGAATTTGCAACTTGAGGAGGGAGCCTGATGCGGCTGGCTGTCCTTTCCGACGTTCACGGCAACCTGCTGGCCCTGGAGGCTGTCCTGGCCGATATCGAGGCGCAGGCGGGTTCTTCTAGTTCGGGGGAGCCGGAGGTCTACCTGGTGCTGGGTGACCTGGCGGCCTTTTGCCCCTGGCCGGTGGAGACGCTGGCGCGCTTGAAGGGGCTGCCGGAGGTGCTGTTCTTGCAGGGCAACACCGACCGTTACCTGGTCACCGGCCGCCGGCCTCAAGCCCCACCTGTGCGTGCTCCCGAGGACTGGGCCGCTATGCCCGCCAGACTCGCCGAGCGGGATGCCAACTTTCGCTGGACGGTGGAGCGTCTTTCCTACGACGACTTTCAGTTCCTGCGCGACCTGCCGACCATGCTGGAATTGGACGTACCCGGCTATGGCCGCGTCATTGCCGTACACGCCAACTTCTTGGATGACGAGACCTTCCTCATCCCCGATGCTTCGGATGAAGAGATGCGCGATTACTTTTCCGGCCTGGATGCCCGCCTGGTGCTCTACGGCCACACCCACCGCCCTGTGGATCGCACCGTCGATGGCAACGACGCTAGCCGCCGTATAGTCAATGTCGGCAGCGTCGGGCTACCGCTCGACGGCGACCCGCGCCCGGCCTACGTCCTGCTCGATTTTGAGGGCGGCGATTGTGCGGTCACGATCCGCCGCGTGAGCTACGATCACGAGGCCGTCATCGCCGAGCTGGCGCGAGTCGATCACCCGGCGAAGGGATGGGTGGGGCGGCTGCTGCGCGAGGCAAGGGGATAGGAGACTGAGAATGAGCGACAGGCAGACCAAGGCCGCGTATCAGGACGTCAGCTTGCCCATCCGGGACCGCGTGGACGATCTCGTCTCGAAGATGACGCTGGAGGAAAAAATCTCCCAGATGGTGTACGACGCACCCGCG
>CAZWPV010000042.1:0-11201 GCA_964635485.1 uncultured Anaerolineales bacterium | reverse complement strand
GCGGTCGGCGTTGCGCACGGTACTCAAGCGGTGCGCGATGACGATGGCCGTGCGGCCTCGCAGCAGCCGCTCCAGTGCCTCCTGGATCAACGCCTCGGTGACCGTATCCACGCTCGACGTCGCCTCGTCCAGGATCAGGATGCGCGGGTTCACCAGCACCGCGCGGGCGATGCAAACCAACTGCCGCTGGCCCACCGAAAGGTTCACCCCACCCTCCAGGATGCGCGTCTCGTACCCATCCGGCAGGTTGCGGATAAAGCCGTCGGCGTTGGCCAGCCTAGCGGCGGCGACCATCTCCTCCTCGCCGGCGTCGGACCGGCCAAAGCGCACGTTGTCAGCGACACTCCCGGCAAAGAGGAAGGGATCCTGGGACACCAGCCCCATCTGTCGATGCAGACTCCCGGCCGTCACGTCACGCACGTCGACGCCATCGATCAGCACAGCGCCCTCGGTCACCTCATAGAAGCGGGCCACCAGGTTGGCGATGGACGTTTTCCCCGCGCCCGTTGGCCCCACCAAGGCCACCGTCTCGCCTGGCTCGATGATCAGATTGACGTGATGCAGCACACCTTTCTCTGGATCGTAGGAGAACGATACGTCGCGCAGCTCGACCCGCCCTTCGATCTGGGGCAGATCGCCCGCGCCGGGCTTATCCTGAACGGCTGGCTGCGTATCGAGCATCTCCAGGATGCGCTCCCCTCCCGCCGTCGCAGCTTGCAGCGTGGTATAGATCCGGCTCAGGTCCTGGATCGGCTCGAAGAAGCGCCCTACGTAGGATAAGAAAGCGACCACCACGCCGATGGTCAACGTCCCCTGAGCGATCATCGTGCCGCCTACCCACAGAACGATGCCCATCGCTGCCATACTCAACACGTCGGCGGCGGGCAAAAAGACGAACGAGAGGGAGATCGCGCTGATGTAGGCATCACGATTGGCGCGGTTGACCTCCTCGAACCGCTCCTGGGTGGTCTCCTCCTGGGCAAAGGCCTGGATGACGCGCATGCCGCTGATGTTCTCCGCCAGGTCGCCAAGCACAGCGCCTATACTCTGTCGCGTCTCGCGGTAGGCCGCGCGCGCCCGCCGACTGAACCAGGCCGTGATCAGCACCATCAACGGCAGCACGCTGAAGGCCAGCAGCGCCAGGCGCGGCTCCATGGCCACCATCACCACGACCGTCCCCACCAGCAATATGCCGTCGCCGACCATGCTGATCAAACCCTGCGACAAAAGCTCGTTGATCACCTCGACGTCGCTGATCACCCGTGAGATCGTGACCCCGACGATGTGCCTGTCGTGATAGGGGATCGAGAGAACCTGTAGATGGCGGAAAAGTTGGTCGCGCAGCGTGGTCAGTACCCGGTGGCCCACCCAAGATAGGATGTACGTCTGCGCCGCCGAGGCCACGTAGACGACACTCAGCGCCCCGGCCAGCTTCAGGCTGGTGATCAGCAGCCCATGCACGTCGCCCGACGCGATGTTCTGATCAATAGCTATCTTGGTGAGATAAGGGGCCAGCAGGCCCGCACCGGACGATGCAAACATCAACAGCGCAGCCACAAGCATGCGCGCCCAGTGAGGGCGGACGAAGCGCAACAATCGGAACAGGACGCGTCCGCTGATCTTGCCCCGCTCGTCTTTGGAGCCGAGCCTTCTCAACATGTGTCCCGGACCGCGCGCAGTAGCACTGATATTTATACTCATCGAGACGGCATCTCCTCTTGCGGGCGTAACTGGCGATAGTAGATCTCTGCGTAGAGACCGCTGGTCTTGAGCAACTCGTCGTGCGCGGTGTGCTCTGCGGTGCGCCGCCCGCAGGCCGCGATGCGCTGCTTTTCCAGCACCAGCACCAGGTTCGCCTGGCGGATGGTGCTCAGCCGCTGGGCGATGACGAAACTGGTGCGCCCCTCCATCAGCCGGGCGAGCGCCGCCTGGATCAGCGCCTCAGTCTCTGTATCGACGCTGGATGTCGCGTCGTCCAGGATCAAGATGCGCGGGTCCTTGAGAATCGCGCGGGCGATGGCGATGCGCTGCTTCTGCCCGCCAGAAAGCGTCACCCCTCTCTCACCGACGTAGGTCTCGTAACCTTCGGGGCACTCCAAGATGAAATCGTGTGCCGCGGCGTCCTTCGCCGCGGAGATGATCTCCTCCTCGCTCGCGCCGGGACGACCAAAGGCGATGTTCTCGCGGATCGTGGTGGCAAACAGAGTCGTATCCTGCAACACGATGCCGATCTGGCTGCGCAGCGAGTTGACCGTCACGTGGCGGATGTCCTGCCCGTCGAGCAGCACCCGCCCCTGCGTGGGATCGTAAAAGCGCGGGATGAGGCTGATGACCGAGCTTTTGCCGGAGCCAGTCGCCCCCAGCAGCGCGACCACCTGACCCGGCTGCACCTCAAAGTCGATATCGTCCAGCACGCGGTGCCGCCCGAAATAGGCAAAGGAGACGCCCTCGAAACGGACGTTTCCCTCGATGGGCCCCAGCGGCTTGGCATCCGGCAGGTCCTCCACCTCGCCTTTGGCATCCAGGATCTCGAAAATGCGCTCGCCCGAGGCCACCGCCAGCGAGACCGCCGACACGATCATCCCCAGGCGGCGGACGGGGACCAGCAACTGGCTCACGTAGGTCGTAAAGGCCACCAGCTCGCCAAGGGTCAACTGCTCCCCGATGGCCAACTGGCCGCCGTAGAGGAGGATAAAGATCGTACCCGTGCTGGCCAACAAGCGCATCAGAGGCAGGCCGGTAGCCCGCAGGCGGGAGGCCGTCACGTTGGCCCGGAACAAGCGCGTGTTCTGTTCGTCGAAGCGCTCGATCTCGGCCCTCTCCTGGGCAAAGGCCTTGACGACGCGCGCACCGCGCAGGTTCTGTTCCAGACGCGTGGTGAGATCATCCAACTGCCCCTGGACGGCCCGCGCCAGAGGCCGGTAGCGCATCCCAAACCACAGGGCCACGTAGGCCAGAAACGGCACGATGATCAGCGTCAGCAGGGCCAGGCGCACGTTCATGAGCAGCATCGAAACGGCGACGCCCACGATCAGGACGGTCACCTCGACCAGGCGCAGGAAAGCGCGCCCGGTGAGAAAGCGCACGCGATCTACGTCGCTGATCGCCCGCGTCAGCAACTGGCCCGTCTCGGCCTGGTCGTGATAGCTGAAGGAGAGCGATTGCAGCTTGGCGTGGATGGCATTGCGCAGGTCGTAGGCCACGCTCTGCGAAGCGACCTCGGTCCAGCGGCCCGAAAGAAACGTAAACGCCCCCCGCAGCATGGTCAACCCCATGAGGATCAACACGCCCCACTGGATCACGCCGATGTCGCCGCCACGGATGCCCCGGTCGACGATCGAGCGGATGATCTGGGGGATGGCCAGCGAGATGCCGTTGTTACCCAGGAGAAGCAAGTATGAACCGAGGACGAGCGGCCAATAAGGACGCAGATAGCTCAAACAGCGCCACAGGGTACGTCCCCCACCCGGCCTGCGCAGCCGGACAGGCGGGGGCAACTCACTGCTCATCGTCAATCTCCAGGATGTGCTTGATCTCGGTCAGCGCCTCGTGAATCATAGCCACCCGCTTCGGTGGCAGTGCCTTGAACTGCTCGCGCAGTAGAGGGATGCCCCCCAGAGGCGCGCTCTGGGCAGACTCGCGCCCGGAAGGGGTCAAGGAAACGAGGACGACGCGGTTATCCTCCTCCGAGCGCGTGCGCTGGACGCAACCGGCATCCTCCAATTTGGCCACCAACTCGGAAGTCGTGCTATCGCTGATGTAGAGATAATCACGCAATTGGCCGATGGTCAGCGGCTCGGCTTCCATCAAGTATCTCAGCGTGGCGATCTTGCGCCCGCTGAACCCCTCGCTGTGCAACTGGCGGGAATATTGGCGCAGATAGCGATACACGGAGAGGAACGTCTGGATCGTCTCCAAATACAGCGCTTTGTCTTGACCGTCCATACCCACCCCCAAACTTCGGTTACGAATATTTCGTTTCCGAAATAAAATACCATGCTTTTCGGATGTTGTCAAGCATGCATCTCTGGGTGCAGTTTGCACGTTCCTCCCCCTTGATGGGGGAGGCTAGGAGGGGGTGGAAGTGACTTGATCGGATTTCCCCCTCCCCTTCGCGCGTACTCGCGCGCGCCCTCCCCCAGTGGAGGGGAAATTAAAAAGCCCAGCCGGAATGGATCAAACCACCAGGCTGGGCCAAATGAGACGCGACGATCGCTCGCGCTACGCGGGCATCGCTTGCCCCTTGAACTGGCTCATATATAGGTTGTGATAGAATCCGCGCTGGGCCAGAAGATCCTCGTGAGTGCCGCGCTCGATGATCTCGCCGTCGTTGATGACGAGAATCTTGTCGGCGTTGCGCACCGTGCTCAGCCGGTGGGCGATGACGAAGCTGGTGCGCCCCTCCATCAGCCGCAGCAACGCCTCCTGGATGTGCACCTCGGTGCGGGTATCGACGCTGCTGGTCGCCTCGTCCAGGATCAGGATCGAGGGATCGGCCAGCACCGCGCGGGCGATGGCCAGTAGCTGCCGCTGCCCCTGGCTCAGGTTGCTGCCGCGCTCCGAAAGCTCCGTATCGTACCCGTGGGGCAGGCGGCGGATAAACTGGTCGGCGTTGGCCAGCTTGGCCGCGGCGATGACCTCCTCGCCGGTGGCGTCCAGCCGCCCGTAGCGGATGTTGTCCATCACCGACTCGGAGAAGAGGTACGTATCCTGCAGCACGATCCCCAACCTACGCCGCAGGCTGGCCTTTTGCACGTCGCGGATGTCGTGGTCGTCGATAGCGATCTGGCCATCGTCGATATCGTAAAAGCGCGTCAGCAGGTTGACCATCGTCGTCTTGCCCGCCCCCGTCGGCCCGACCAGCGCGACGGTCTGGCCCGGTTCGGCCCGCAGACTCATATTCTTGATCACGGGCACGTCCTCCACGTAGGCAAAATCGACGCCGTCAAAGACCACCTCACCGGCGATGCCATCCAACACGACGGCATCGGGCGCGTCGGTCAGCTCCGGCTGCTCGTCGAGGATCTCGAACACGCGCTCCGCCCCGGCCAGCGCCGACTGCAGCTGGTTGTACAGGTTGCCCAACTGGCGCAGTGGATTGGCGAACTGGCGGGAGTAGTTGTAGAAAGCGGCGATGGTGCCCACCGAGGCCAAACCCTGAAGCGTCATCCAGCCGCCCAGACCGGCCAGGATGGCGATGTTGGCGTTGCTCAGAATGCCCATCAGCGGTGGGACCAGCATGGCGTACGAGTTGGCGTGGATGCCGACGTCGCGCACGGCCTCGTTGGCCCGATCGAAATCGGCCAGCGTCCTGGCCTCCTGTCCGAATGCCATGATGACGCGCTGCCCGCCGAACATCTCCTCCAACTGGCCGTTCAGTTGGCCGATCAGCATCTGGAACTCGCGAAAGCCCGCCCGCGTGCGCTTGCCCACGAAACCCACCAGCCCCATCATCAGCGGGAACACGATCATCGAGGCCAATGCCAGCCAGAAATTCGTGACAAACATCACCAGCGGGATGCCGATCAGCATCAGCACGCTGGAGAACAGCTGGGTCACGTTCTGCGCCAGCACCGTGGTGATCGCGTTCAGGTCGTTGGTCAGACGGCTCATCAACTCGCCGGGCTGTCGCCGGTCGAAAAAGCTAAGGGAAAGCATCTGCAGATGATCGAACAGATCGCGGCGCAGCGTGCGCATCGCCTGCTGAGAGACCCTGGTCATAACCGTACCCTGGACCGCCCCCAGCAGCCACGAGCCCAGATACGCGGCCAACATCGCCAGGACGACGCGTCCCAAACCCGCCAGGTCGCCGGTTTTAATGAACCCATCGATGGCAAGCTGCATCAAGACCGGCACGAGCAAGCTCAGCAGTGAGCTCACCAACACCAGGAGAAACACCATCACCAAAGACACACGGTAGGGCCGCAACCGCGCCAGCAGGCGGCGCAGTGCCCCGCGTGGGTCGCGCGCCTTTTCGATCCGCATGCTGCCATGGCGACCGGGGCCGGGCATGCCGGCGGGGCGGTGTTGTCGTCGTTCGGTTGTTTTAGCCATTAAACGATTCTCCTCAAAGTGATCCGCGATACGTGATGCGTGACAACGATCTCACGGATCACGCATCACTCCTCACAGAATTTCCATCCCCCAACTGCGAATCATAGATCTCCTGGTAAATGGGACTCGACACCATCATCTCCGCGTGTGTCCCCTCGGCGGCAACCTGCCCACGCTCCAGCACCACGATCTTGTCCGCGTTGAGCACCGTGCTGATGCGCTGGGCGATGACAAAGGTGGTGGTGCTGTCCATCAACTCCTCCAACGCCGTCTCGATCTTGACCTCCGTCTCCACGTCGACGGAACTGGTGCTATCGTCCAGGATAAGCACCCGGGGCCGCACCAGCAGCGCGCGGGCGATGGCGATGCGCTGCTTCTGCCCACCCGAAAGGTTCACGCCGCGCTGGCCGACCTCGGTGTCGTATCCATCGGGGAACGCGCTGATGAAATCGTGGGCTTGGGCCGCCTTGGCCGCGGCGACGACATCCTCGTCCGTCACGTCGGGGTTGCCGTAGCGGATGTTGTCGCGGATCGTGCCGCTGAAGAGCACCGCCTCCTGCAGCGCGATGCCGACCTTGGCGCGCAGCACGTCCAGCGGGATATCGCGCACGTCCACGCCGTCCATCGTCACCCGCCCCTGGTCAACGTCGTAAAAGCGGGGGATCAGATGGATCAGGCTCGTCTTGCCCGAACCGGTGGCACCCAGTACGGCCACCGTCTGCCCCGGCTCGGCCACAAGGTTGACGCCATTGAGCACCATTTCATCGCAACCGTGATTGTAACTGAAGCACACGTCCTCAAAGGCCACCCGCCCCGCTATCTCCGATGGAGTCCGTGCGTCGGGCCGTCCCTGCACCTCCGGCTCGCCATCCAACACTTCGAGGATGCGTTCGGCCGAGGCGTCGGCGGCTGCAAGCGGCCCCATCATCATGCCCAGCATCATCAGCGGAAAGATCGAAAACGTCACATAGTTGACCGACGCCACGATCTGGCCCACGTTGAACTCGCCCAGGATCGCCAGCCGCCCGCCAAACCACACGACGCCCACGATGGAAAGGTTGACGAAGAAAAACATCGTCGGGATCAGCACAGCCATGAGCTGGTGCACCCGGATGCTCTGCAGCGTCAAGTCCTCGTTTGCCTGTTCAAAGCGCGCGCTCTCGTGTGCGTCGCGCACGAACGCCTTGACCACACGCACGCCTTCCAGGCTCTCCTGCATGACCATATTCAACCGGTCCAACTTTTTCTGCACCTGCATAAAAGCTGGGCGCGCCTTGGAGGCAAAGAAAACGACCAGCACTGCAATGATGGGCATCATGACCAGAACCAGCCAGGCCAGTTGCCCGCTGGTGGTGATGAGCATAAACACGCTGCCGATCAGCCACAACGGCGCGCGGGTCAATATGCGCAGCGACATCATCACCATCATCATCACCATGTTGATATCGCTGGTCGTGCGCGTCAGCAACTGGCTCGACTGGATGCGATCCAGGTTGCCAAACGAGAAGGTCTGCACCTTGCGGACGATGGCGCTGCGTATGTCGGTCGCCGTGTTCATCGCCACCCGCACCGAAAGCAGCGTGTTGGCGACGGCAAACGCTGCACTGAGCAACGCCGCCCCCAGCATCAGCAGGGCCGTGTTGCCCACCACCTGCATGTTTTGCTTATCGATCCCCTCGTCGATGATCGTCTGCGTCAGGCGCGGGATCGCCAGGTCGGCGACCACCATGCCCGACAGGAGGACAAGCGCAAGTACAGCCTTCCACCTGTACGGTTTGACAAAGCCAAAGATACGTCGTAATGACTTCATTCCTCACCCCTCGTTAGATTGCCCTGGATCTTGACCAAGAGCTCCTGGAGCGTCTTTTGCTCCTCCCGGCTTAAACCGGCAAAGGCCCGCGCCTCCATCTCGCGCCACGCCCGCTCCGCCTGTCCGTGCATACTCCGTCCGGCGTCGGTCAGGTAGACACGCGAGACGCGCTGATCCTCTTCATCCGGCCGGCGCTCTACCAGCCCGGCCTTTTCCATACGCTGCAAAGCGTTCGTGATCGTCGCCGGCTGGACACACGACTGCGCCGCCAGCTCCGAATGGGTAATTCCCTCGTTCTCCCACAAAACGTGCAGGATGAAATGCTGTCCCCTGTACAGCCCGATTGCGTCCAACGCACCGTGCACGTGGGCGCGCAGGCGCTTGCAAGTCTGCGCCAGCAGATATCCGGTCGTCTCCTGCCACGGATGTTTACAGCTCATAACGCCCCCAAGATATTTAGCTTGCTAATATTTAGCAAGCTAAATTATACAGCAAACCACGAGGATGTCAAGCAACTGATTCACGTTTTCGGATGAACCTGTCTGCCAAGGGGTAGTTTGCACGTTCCTCCCCCTCGATGGGGGAGGCTAGGAGGGGGTGAAAGTGACTTGACCAGCTTTCCCCCTCCCCCACCGACCGGTTCGGTCGGCCCCCTCCCGCCAAGGGAGGGGAGCAGAGCGCACCCGTCAGGGAGTAACCGCGATTTCCGAATCGCACACGATAGTAAACGCCCCCAGCTACTTACGTCCGAGGCAGCGTGAAGCGAAAGGTCGATCCCCTGCCCGGGACGCTCTCCGCGGTGATCGTCCCCCTATGCATCTCCACGAGCTGCTTGGCGATGGCCAAACCAAGCCCACTCCCCCCAGCCGCCCGTGAGCGGGATTTCTCACCACGCCAGAAGCGCTCAAAGATGTAGGGCAGGTCCTCGGGCGGGATGCCCGCGCCGGTGTCGGAGACGGAAATCGTGGCCATCTCCCCACCCACCCCCCCCAATAAGGGGGGAGTGACGGCGGCGGAGAGGGTCACGCAGCCGCCCTGTGGCGTGTGGCGCAGCGCGTTGGTCAACAGGTTGCCCAGCACCTGCGCAATGCGCCGCCGGTCGGCAGTCACCTGCGGGAGATCCGCGGGCAAGTCGAGCGCCAGGGTCACACCCCGATCGTCCGCCTGTGGGCCAAAGTTGACCTGGGCATCCCGCAGCAGATCGCCCACGTCCAGCGCCCGCTTCTCCAGGCTCAACTGTCCCGCCTCGGCCAGCGCCAGCAGGCGCAAATCCTCCACCAGATGGGCCAGCAGCTTGGTCTCCTCCAGGATAGGCTCCAAGTGCTCCGGCGTGGCGGGATAGACGCCATCCAGTACACCCTCGATCTTGCCCCGGATGACGCTGAGCGGCGTGCGCAGTTCGTGCGCCACATCGGCGGTCATGTTGCGACGCAGATTGTCGGCGCGGGCTAATTCTTCAGTCATCAAGTTGAAGGAGGCAGCCAGCTCGCCCAGTTCGCCGGGATACTGGCCAGGCACGCGCACGCCAAGATCACCAGCAGCCACAGCACGCGTCGCCTTTGTCAGCCTCACCACCGGGCGGCTGATCACACGAGAAAGCCCCCATCCGGTGACCAAGGCAACTATCCCGATGGCCAGGCCTATCAACAAAAAGCGCTGCAACGTAGATCCAACGATGAAGCTAAAGTCATCTCGAAAGCGGCCATAGGGCGATAGGAGCAAGTAGCCCACGGTCTGATCGTCCACCGCGATCGAGAAGGACACTCTCTTCTCTCCATAATGCAACGATCGCCCTATCTGCTCACCATCGCTGGATACTACGATCGTCCCATCGGATGCAGCCAGGATATAGTCTGTATGCCAGCCTTGCGCCTCAAACTCCCCGCCAGGCAGGGTGGCAATCAGGCTATCAACACCCTCCCAACCGCCATTTTTCTCATAGTAGCCTGCCAGGCTCTCGACCCAAGGGCGCGCCATAGCCGGAGGATTCTCGCGAGCAAAGGCCTCTACCTCATGCAGCGCCGAGCGCCCGGCCCAAAATATCCCGCCGCCGACAAAGAGAATGACCGCGATAAAAGCCACAATGAGCTGCCAGAAAAACCGGAAATGAAGCCCTCTAAATGCACCAGCGAACTTTTCGCGAATTCTACGCCCCATCATTCCATCTCCAGTCTCAACCGTCCGCCATCTTGTACCCTACGCCATAGACGGTGAGGATGTAGCGCGGCTCGCGGGGATCGGCCTCGATCTTGCGCCTCAGGTTTTTGATGTGGGAATCGATGGCCCGGTCGTAACCGGCGTAGGCCACGTCGTAAACCAGGTCCATCAGTTGCGCGCGGGTAAAAGGCCGGCCGGGGCTGCGAGCCATGATGGCCAACAGATCGAACTCCGTCGGTGTGAGAGAGAGCGATTCTCCGCCGACGGCCACGCCGCGACCGGCCAGGTCGATCGCCAGGTCGCCAAGGCGTATGACTCCCGATTGCTGTACATCTCCCTGGGCGCGGCGCAGCACAGCCCGCACGCGAGCCACTACCTCGCGCGGACTGAAGGGCTTGGTCACGTAATCGTCGGCCCCCAGTTCCAGGCCGATCAACCGATCCGTCTCCTCGCTGCGCGCTGTCAGCATAATGATGGGCACGTTGCCCAAGGCCGCATCCTGGCGCACGGTACGGCACACGTCCAGGCCATCCATCCCGCCCGGCAGCATCAGGTCGAGGACGATCAGGTCAGGCCGCTCGTGCCGCGCGACGGTCAAGGCCGTCTGCCCGTCACGGGCGGTCACCACACGGAAGCCCACCTGCTTGAGGTAATCCTGCACCAGTTCGACGATCTGCGGCTCGTCATCTACGACGAGGATAGTTTGATACGCCATGCTTCAAAACCCCACAACACACCTAATCTCGCGTGGCCTGCACGTACAGCTCGTACCACGCGTAAGGCTGGTACTCGACGCGCACGTCGAACGGCACACTGGCCCCCGGAGCAACCTCCTCGAGCACGATGGACGATCCAACACTCACGATGTCTCCATCCGCGTCGATCAGCGCAACGGCGATGGTCGGATTCCTGACCGTGAACGCGTTCCCGTTGGTCGCCGTGCCCGTTATCCGCACGTTGCCGATCCCGTCCCTGAACACGGAGAGCCCGCTCAACACGAGGGACGCCGGCTGGCGGTACACGACTGGCGTCCCGTTGGCATGCAGGCGATAGGCGACGTAAGGGCGCGCATACATCTGCAAGCTAAAGGGGCACTCCGCACCCGGCTCAAGGAACAGACACGGTGCGTAGACGTCCACGGGGCCATATCCACCTCCCTTGTCGTCGAGGAACGAAGCCC
>CAZWPV010000041.1:7851-11327 GCA_964635485.1 uncultured Anaerolineales bacterium | reverse complement strand
GTACGTATCTTATCAAGAAGTAGGGAAAGGCGGGGGTGTGAGGGCAGCTGCGCCACCCTCACACCCCCGCCCCCCGGGTTATTGAGATGATACATCTGTACAGATACCCGATCATCAACGGAGGTGACCACAATGTTATGCAAACGCGTTCAAGAGAGAATCCGTCCAGGTAGCATCGCCACAGCCGCCATACTGATACTCACGCTGCTGGCGACCGGCTGTAGCTGCGGTTCCGCACAGGCAACGCCGACGGTGATTGCTCACGATGCTCAACCCACCGACGCAGCTCCCACCGCTGCGCCGATCACGCCACAGCCAACGGCGACACCGGTCATTTCAGGCCCTCTCATACTGCGCATGGAGCCCATGGTCATCCCGGACTTGGTCGTAGGCGAGACCCGTCAAGTGCAGATCATACTCGAGAACATAGACGGGGTGAACGAGATCGAGATCCACGTCAGCTTTGAGCCCCGGAACATCAACATCGTCGATGCCGATCCGGCCACAGATGGCATTCAGATCCAGCCAGGCGAGATACCACAGCCAGCGCAGGTAATCCAGAACGAGGTCAAGAACGACGCCGGGTTCCTCGTCTATCACGTGGCACAGGAGCCGGGAAGCTCGGCCAGGGGATCGGGCGTCGTGGCCACATTCACCGTGCAGGCAATGGCCAAGGGAGGCAGCCCGTTACGGTTCACGATCGTCAAATGGAAGGATGCAGCAGGACAGCAGATGCCGGACATGGATGGGAACGATGGCATGGTCGTCATCGACATGGGGGATACATCGGCGACAGCAGAGCCGATGGCAACCGAGTCGCCTCTGGCGACTAAGGCACCAGCGCCGACCGCGCCTGCAGGAGGGGAGGCGTGGGAGACGGTGCAGGCGGGGGAGTCACTGTACCAAGTCTGTCGCCGCCACTGCCCGCACAGGTGGCCTAGCAGCACCGCATTCGATCCCGCTCTAAAGGCGTATGCCGAGCAGGTGGCCCGGCTGAACGGCCTGGGATGGCCCAACCCCGTTATCCATACCGGGCAGCAGTTGGAGATGCCAGCGTGCCCGTGAAGTAAGGGGGAATGTAAAAGAGACCTCCGGGGTTCTAAACCCCGGAGGTTTTCTAGTTCAACACGTGCACCTGCGGCTTGAGGGGAACGCGCTCAATCAGGTCGATAAAGTCCTCCTCGGCAATCTGATCGTCGGGCTTGTCTACCAGGCAGCGGCAAGCCGCCTCAATCACGTTGGTGCCGAAGGAACGCCCTCCCAGACGGGGCGTGGTCGTCACCAGGATGTGCAGGTTACGCTTCCGCAACTCCTCCACGTCTTTGGCAGTGGTGGTGTTGGTGATGACGATCTTGCCGCTCAGGTCGTCCGGCAGGTACGACCAAACCTGCAAAAAGTCCCCGGCGATGATGTCGGCCTCCTCGTAGAAGCGGCTGTACTTCTTGGACGGCTCCTTCTCCTGCTCCTCGCCCACCGGATAGACCCACGAAAAGGGCAGTTTGGTGAGAACCGGCAAGAGGACGACGGCCAGGATGTGGACGGAGCGCAGGCTGTGAAGAGGAATAGGAAGACCGAGCGCGAACATAAAGTCACCGAAGGTGACGTCGCAGCCTGCCTCCACCAGCGCCCTTGCTAGCCCGTACCGGTCCACGGCGGTGGTCTTGAGGGCCTTTTTGCCGCGCAATTCGATCCCGTAATCGCGCAGGGCCTGGATCGCGTAAGGAGCCAGCAGGTGCTTGAGGCCGTTCCCATCGCCGACCTTGGAGACCTTGATCGCCTTGCGGACGCACCGGAGCTCGCGCCAGTAGTAGCGGCGGTTGTTGACCTGCAGGTAGAATTCGGCGCCCCCGATGCCGAAGGCATCTACCTTGCCATCGTACTCCCGGTACATCTGCAGGTACTTTTCAAAGTCGCCGTCGGTGCCCTGGCGACTGAGCCAGAAGCGTTCTCCCACGAACTCGGCCTCGATGGTGTGGTCGCGTTTCGACGATCCGAGGCTTACACTCAACACTTTCTTCATCTGAATCTCCTTGAGGTCAAAGTTGTTCCTGGTTACTGAGCGCCGGACGAGTCGACATGCTCTGCCGCCGGCCGCGGTGTGGGCTTGTTCTTCAGATAGCCGTGCTCGTAGAACCAGTCCAGCGTATCGCGACAGGTCTGGGCGAAGGGGATGGACTCGGGCAGGCCGAGTTCCGCCCGCGCGCGGCTGTTGTCGAGCGGCTGCCAGTGATCGATGGCGCGCAGGTGATGGGTGCCGGCGATGCCCAGCTTGCCCCCCACTCCTGCGACGGCGCGCACGAGCCAGGGCGGCAGCTTGAGAGCGGGCGGCCTGCGTCCGGCGGCCTCGGCGGCGATGGTCAGCAGCTCACGGATGGTCAGGTTGTGGCCGCCCAGGATGTAGCGCCGGCCGGGCTTGCCCCGCTTGGCGGCGGCGATGTGTCCTGTCGCCACGTCCCGCCCATCCACGACATTCATCACACCCTCAATGTAGACGGGGACGCGCCCTTGGGCCATCGCCAGCAGGAGCGAGCTGGTGGTCGGCTTGACGTCGCCGGGGCCAAAGACGGCCGTGGGCAGAACGACGAGGACCGACACCCCTTGGGCTGCGGCGCGCAGCGCCTCCATCTCCATCGCCCACTTAACCTCGTAGTAGGGATTGGGGATGGAGCCGGGGGTGTACAGGTCGCGCTCGTCCGCCAACCGGCTTGGGTCGGCGGGTGGGCCGACGGTGGTGAGCGCGCTGGTGTAGACGAGCCGCTTGACTCCGGCGGTGACTGCGGCGTTCAGCACGTTGCGCATGCCGGTCACGCCGTGGCGCACCGTCTCGCGGACGTCGCGCGCGCGGTGCGGATAGTAGCCCGCCGCGTGAAAGACGAGGGGGCATCCGCGCATCGCCGTCACCAGCGAGGCCGGGTCGGCCAGGTCGCCGGTCACCCACTCGATGTCCAGGTCACCGATGGCGCCGGTCGCCCCCGGGCGGCGGCGCATACCGCGCACCTGCAAGCCGCCGGCAAGTGCCGCACGGGCAATCTGCCCGCCGATGAAACCGGTAGCGCCAAGGACGCAGCAGTGGATTTCGGGCATGGTTCGCTCCTTTCCTTTCCTGGCAGGCCAAGACTGGGACTAGGCGCTCTCTCCGCCAAAGATAGCCTCTGCGTGCGCCAGCAGCGTTTGAGCACGTTCGGGGTCGGTGTTCTTCGTCTCCAGGTACTTGGCCAATAGCTCGCGGTCGGTCATCTCCTCCGGGGCCAGGCTGCCCAAACGCACCCGCGCCTCCCGCTCGACCTCGCGATTGATGCCGCCGACAAAGTAGGCATCGGCGAGCAAGGCGCGGATGTCCCGATCTCGCAGCAGCGTCTCCTGGTCGGCCCGCAGCCGCAGAATCAAGCGCACCACGGCGTCCGTCAAATCGTGCTTGGCGACCTCTTGGCGCAGAGCCAGCAGCGGGTCGGCGGCTTGGCGCACGTCGGCGCGTA
>CAZWPV010000041.1:0-7751 GCA_964635485.1 uncultured Anaerolineales bacterium | reverse complement strand
TCGACCCAGCAGAATCCCTTGGGCTGCCCCTCCTCGCCAAAATCGATCCGCTCCGGGCTGCCCGCATAAACCACGGCAGGGTAGCTATCGCCGTTGAGACTCTGGTGCATGTGGATGTGGCCCAACGCGACGTAATCCCAGGCCGGATCGGCCAGGACCGACTTGAGGACCACGGCGTCCCGCCCGATCATCACGCTGCGCTCGGAGCCGAAGGACGCGCCAGAGACGCTGAGGTGAGCGGCGAGCACCGCTGGAACGTCAGGATCGAGTTGCTGAGCCATCGCCTGGATGAGCTCGGCGACGATGGCTTGCAGCTTCTCGTCGAGATCCCTGATGGACAAGCCGCGGTAATCGTCTTGGGTCAGCAGCCGCTGGCGCACCGGATAGGGAACGGTGGCGACCTGTACGGGGCCACGGCGGGTCTCGATGAGGTGCACCTTCTCCTCCCACCCCACGACGACGTTCGGCACGTCGAGCGTGCGAAAGATGTCGACGCTGGAGGCTCGCTGCGCCATCGTCGGCAGATCGTGGTTGCCTACCAGCAGGACAATGGGCACGCCGGCATCGACCAGCCGTTTGACCCGCCGGGCGAAGGCGCGCTGGTAGGTGGGGTTGGGGTTGCGGGTCTTGAAGGCATCCCCGGCAAAGATCACCAGGTCTACCTCGCGCTCCAGGCCGTAGTCGATCAGCTCGTCGAAGCGGTGCAGGAAATCAAGCACCCGCCCGTTGACGCCGGTGGCGGGATCCAGCCGGCCATAGTTTTCCATACCGACGTGCAGGTCTGCAAAGTGCAGCAGGCGAATCTTGTCCATAGGTCACCGGGATCGGTCGGTCTAAATACCGTTTATGAGTATAGTTTAGCCCCTTGTGGGCGGGCAAAGCTCTATGCTACGACTCTAACCGTACTGGGCTTGAATTATAATCCAACGGCGGCGCTTGCACAAACGGGCAACCGCCGCCTACCGGCATATCAACACAGGATGGCGGCTCTCGCGCAGCACCTGATCCACGGCGCTGCCGAGCACGACCTCCAGCACCGGATTGAATCCATAGCCACCCATGACGATCAAGTCACTCTCAAACTCCGCGGATGCTTCCAGAATCGCCTCGCCGACGCCGCCCTGCTTTTCGATGTACGCAGCATCAATGCCATGGCGTCTGAGATACCGCTTGGCTAGCTTCATCGTCTCAGGCGTGGTGTGATTTTCCTCCGACACCGTCACGACGGCCAGCGGGACGTTCCAACAGCCCGCCAGGCACGTAGAGACGAAAAGCGCCTCTTTCGCCTTAGGGCTACCGTCGTATGCCAGCAGGATGCGCCTCATGCCGAACGATCCCTGGGGGACTGCCAGGATGGGGGTAGCACAGTGTTGGATCAGCGCGCGCAGGCCCGAGCTCAAGCGAGCGATGGGCCGATCTCCGGGCGGATAGGCCAGGTTGACGATGACGAGGTCCAGCCAGCGCCCGGCCTCGCATATCTCCCGGGAGACATCCCCCACCTCGACGATCCACTGGCCGGGGATGGACGCTTCCTCACAGCGGCGGACGAACTCGGCCTGTATGGCCTGGACGGTTTTGCTTTCCTTTTGCCGCTTCGAGGCCACGATGTGCAGGCCGACCAGGCGTCCTTCTTCACGCCGCGCCACCTCAAGCGCCTGATCGACGACGTGCCACCCACTCTCCTTGCCGTTGATGGCCACGAGGATCCTGGTGAACAGGTGCTCTTGGGGAGTTTTCACGCTGCGCGCCCGCCGCCACTCGCCCGGCGCTGGTCCAGGCGCGATCTCCTTCGGCAGGAAGATGTCGCGTATTCTCTGAATCACGCGCCTGATCACCTGGCCGAGCTTGGGACTGAACCTGCCGACCAGGTCCTCGGCGGCTACTTCGGGCTCGATCTCCCACGCCAGTTCCTGGCCCAGCTCGTCACGGTGGTTGAGGATCCACAGATACAGGTCGGTCTCCGTCCGGCCGGGAAAGTCGCGCAGGATACCGTTCTCCCGGATCATCTGCACCACCGGCAGGTAGACCGTATCGTACCAGTGGGCAACGGCCTCTTTGTAGGGAATCTCTCGTTTCTGCTCGATCCCCATAAAGTAGCGGTGTACGGAGATGTGCTCCTCCAGCTCTCGATACCGCCCCGCCAGGCTCACGCTCAGGTTGGCATCCGGGCGGAGTTCGTCCAAGTGGGTGTGCTCCAGAAACTCGGCATACTCTGCCTTGACGATCAGGTCCTCCGGCCGAACGTCGGGGGAAAGCGGCACCTTGGTATGGCACTCGGTCACGTACGCCTCGACGTGGGTCGCGCCGAGCTGCTTGGCGACCGACACGCGGTGGTTGCCGTCCAGCACAAAGTAGGCCTCACCGATCTGATAGACCTCGATAGGAGGCAGGCCCACAGTGTCGGTCATGGCCTGCTCCACTCCCGCCCACCTGGTTTGATCCTCATCCTGGCGCGGCAAAAAGCTGCGGGTGAATTCGGTGTAGCGTCCCACGCTGCCGACGATGGCGTCGATGGGGATATCCTGCAAGCCACGCGACGTGACGCGGATGCCCTTCAACTTTTGGCGCACCTCCTCGTAGTTGAGGAGATCGGTCGAAGCACCCGTCAAGCGGGCCACGACCTGTTCGAGCTGGGCCTGCATGCGCGCGCGGCGAAAGTCGTATATGGCTGATGCGAGTCGTGGGTTCTCCATAATGCATCTGGTCACTAGCGGGGCATTATAACTGAGGGACGTCAGGTGTCAATGCAATTCAAACCGCCTAAAGCTCCAGGGGGCAGGTGACCGAGCGCCAGCCGGAGAGCCCTCCCAGCACGACGACGAGGTCTTTCCACCCCTCGCGCTTTAGCAGGCTCGCAGCCACCATCGACCGCACGCCGCTCCCGCAAAAGACGTAGACGGCACGATCCCTGGGGACTTGATCGATGCGGTCGGGAAGCTGGGTCAGGTGGATGTGTTGCGCATCCGGGATCCGACCCGCCGTCACCTCCGCCTCGCTGCGCACGTCGAGGATCCACGGTTCTTCGTCCGCGTCGAGGGCGTGGCAAAGCGCCTGCACGGTGACAGTGCGGATCGAACCGCTCTCGTGCCCCGCCTGGTGCCAGGCCAACATGCCGCCCGCCAGGCTGCCTGCAACGTCGTCGTAACCGATGCGTATCAAGGTGCGGACGATAGGCGTCGGGTCGGCGGTTTCGTTCACCAGCAGGATGGGTCGACCCTGCGGCAGGAACCAGCCTGCGAACCGCGCCACGCCACCCGCCCAGATGGAGATCGCGCCCGGCACGTGCGCTGCACTGAAACCCAGCTCCATCCGCGTGTCGAGCACGATCGCCTCCTGTGCCTTTTCCGCGAATTCGGCAGGCGACAGTGGCTTCACGGCGGGCAGGGTACCCAGGAGCGGCGCGCCTGCGGCGTTCCACGCCTCCATCTTCTCAAAGTAAGGGGGCTTTTCCAGCTTTTGGGCTACGTCGGCGACGAACGCCTCGCGGTCGGTGAAATGCAGCTTGGGGTTGAGCTTGCGCTCCAGCCCCAACGTGGACCACTTCCGGTCAGCGATCGACCCGCCGCAGGCCGAGCCATGGCCGTGGGCCGGGCAGAGGATCACATCGTCGCCCAGGGGCAGCAGCCTGCCAAAGATCGTGTCGTACAGCAGGCCCGCCATCTCGGGTGCCCTGTCCATCCCCAAAAGGTCGACCCGCCCCACATCGCCGGCAAAGAGGGCGTCCCCGGCAAAGACCATCCAAGGCGCGCCGCCGGGCTCGCGCAGCAGGTAGCTCATCGAGCCGGGCGTGTGACCGGGCGAGTAGATGGCCTCCAAGGTCAAGCCACCCACCTGCCACGTCTGGCCGTCCTCCACAGGCTGACCGTACCCGTAATCCAGTTGCGCGTCAGCGTGCCATATCTCGGCGCCGGTGCGGGCGGCCAGTTCGCCGGAGCCGGTCACGTAATCCTCGTTGCGGTGGGTCTCCAGGATGGAGACGATGCGCATACCCTCCCCGGTCGCCATCTCGATGTAGACGTCGCAATCCCGGCGCGGGTCGATGACGAACGCCGTGGTGCCGTCGCCGACGACGTAGGAATAATGAGCCAGGCCTTTTGACTCGACACGTTCAAAAAGCATTGCCTTCCTCCAAACTATAACAGGATTCGAGTCTGACTACCGGGGGTTCTTTCCGGTCACCGTGGGGTTCTCGGGATAGGAACTCCACTCCGTGAAGGAACCCTCGTAGATGAGCACGTCGGGAAAATCCAGGTACCACTTGAACAGGATGAACTCGTTCGTCGCCTCGCGGCCGGTGCCGCAGGAGCAGATGACCGTCTTATCGGGCGTGATGGCGTGCCGATCGAGGACGGCCTGGATCTCGTCGTCGGACTTGAGCAAGCGCTTGTTCCCGGCGTCCATAAAGCTCGTCCAGGGCACGTTGATCGCGCCGGGGATGTGGCCGGCCTTGATCCACGGCCCCTGCCCCTCGTAGACGGCCGGCGGGCGGGCGTCCAGCAGGATCACGTCCTCGCGGTCCTTGATCTCTTTGAACCTGGCATATTCGACGAAATAATCGCTGCGCACCCTGGCCTCGAACGCCGATTCCTGCACCTTGGGGAACTCCTGCGACAGGGGCCGGCCCTCCGCCTTCCACTTGTCGATGCCGCCGTCGAGGACGTAGACGTTGTCGTGGCCGAAGCGGGCCAGTGTGTAGGCCATCATCGTCTGCTCCAGGCCGTTGCCCCAGCCCGTGAACGGCCCCGTGCCGGTGCAGATGACGACGGGGACATCGGCCCTGAGGCCCACGCGGCGCACGACCGCCTCGATCGCCGCCGGAGGAACGTATTGGGCGGGCAGCCCTTTGAGCGGGACGCGCAGCAGTCCTTCGTTCATGTAGACGGCGCCGGGGATGTGTTCTTGAATATAATCGTGGACGTTGGGCTGAACGTCCACGATCGTCAAGTCCCCTTCGTGCAGGTGCTCCTCCAACCAGGCGGTGGACACCCACTTGACCTTACCTTTGCCGTAGGGATATTGCTTTCCCATGGAAACTCGCTCCTTTCTTCGCTGCTATTTTCCCCTCTCACCACATTTGCCGAATGGCGGCGTGGGCGTTCAACCGGCAGCACGATTCGGAAATCGCGGCTAGATTTCCTCCCCCTCTCCCCGCAGCACCGCCCGCCCGCGCTCGAGCACGTCCTCTGGACTCCCTGCATCTTGCGCCCCCAGGTCGGCGTAGAACTCTGGCGTGCCGTAGGTGCGGGTCTTGACCACCACCGGCATGGGCACGGCGTGGCCCATGATGAGCGCCTGCTGGCGGGTATCCAGTCGCGCCAGTACCTCGCGCAGCGCTGCCCCGCCGCTGATCCCGGCAAAGACGGCGCGGATGTCGGCCTCGTCATCCAGCAGGCAGGTGACGCGCGTGCCCACCTGGCTCATCACCTCCGGGTCGATGCCGCTGGGCCGCTGGTCGACGATGAGCAGCGTGACGTTGTACTTGCGCAGCTCGCGGGCGATGGTGCCAAAGATAGTATGCCGGGCGACGACCGGATTGAGGAACTTGTGCGCCTCCTCGATGGTGATAATCAGCGAGCGCGGCTCCTCCCCCTGCCCGCCCTGCGCCGCCTCCTTGCGCCGCACGTAGTGATCGTGGATGCGGCGCGTGATATAGTTGGCCACCAGGATGTAGGCCTCCAGGCTGTTGCCGTACCGCCCGAACTCCAGGACGACATTCACGCCCCGGTCGAGGTAATCGAGGATCTGCCTGACCGGATCCTCCGGCGCTTGGGCCTGCAAGAAGCCAAAGCGGCGGAACATCCCCAGCTTGCGCTGGATCGCGCCCAGCGTCCCGCCGTGGAGCGTGCTCTGTTCCAGCGCGGCGTTCAACTCCTCCAGTGTGTCGTGCTCGTCCAGCAAACGGGCGACCCAAGCCTGTCCCAACCGCCGCCGCAGGAAATAGAGCGCGCCCACCTGCACGTCCGAAAGGGCCATCAGGCTGGAGAGGCTGTCCACGTCCTCCGGCTCGATCTGCTCATAGCCGATGCGCACCACGCCATCGATCTTGCTCCCCCGTCGCCGGGACGATTCCTCGTCCAATGTAAACACCGAGACCTGCCCCGTGGGGAAGAGCTGCCGCAGCCCTTTGACCTCCTGCTTCGCCTCGTCCTGGCTCTTCCAGCCGTACTCGTTGTGCATGTCGAACACCAGATTGACGGCCACGTTCTCCCGCATCAGCCCGGCCAGCAGCGTGCGCGTGAGAAAGGTCTTGCCGGTGCCCGTCTTGCCAAAGACGCCCGCCGAGCGCTCCACAAAGCGCTGCAGGTCGAGCGCCACGTGGACACCCTCCATCTCCAGCGGGTCACCGACGTAAAAGTAGCCCGGCTCGTCCTCCCGGCCAAAGATGAGGCCGATCTCTTCCTCGCTGGCATCATAGACCGGGGTAAAGTGGGCGGGGATGGTCTTGACCGGCTTGGGCTCCCGCCCCCCCTCTGTCCCCCTCAACGGGGGGGAGGAAGAAGTCCCTCCCCCAATGGGGGGGGCGGAGGGAGGGGCATCCAAGACCAGCATCGGCGTGACGTGGAGGCGGCCAAAAACGGCAGTGCCCCCATAGACGCGCGCCATGAAGGGATCGGTCGTATCGGGCGGGGTCTTTTCGATCAGCGGGTTGAGGGCGTCCAGTTGCACGTCGGTGACGATGGAGAAAAAGCGCCGCCCGGTCTGGCCACGCACGACGACGTACCGCCCTACGGCCAGCCCCTCGATCACCGTGGCCGGGTCGAGCTTGACATCCAGTCCCTTGGAAAGGCTCCCCGCGACGACGATGCCAAGTTGCCGGGCGGGCGGGGAGTCGGTGGGCCGAGGGCCGAAGAAAGCGTCCAGTTCCTGTTCGGGGGATCGATCGTCCATACTTGTAACCTCGTTGGTTATCGTGCTTAGCCTCCCGCAGGTTGAACCTGCGGGAGGCTCGGCTACTTTAGTTCCAGCTCCCACACGGTGGCGAAATCTCCCGTCGCCTCGAATCCGAAGCGGCGGTACAACCGCTGGGAATACCGGTTGTCGGATTGCGTGTTGAGCGTGACGTGACCAACGCCCTGTCGCCAGAAGACGCGCAGCGCGTCGCGCAGCAGGGCCGCGCCCACGCCACGGCCCTGGTACACCGGGTGCACGGCGATGCGGTTGAGGTGAGCCATCGGCAGGCGCAGCTCCCCCTCCACGTACCCCACCACCTTCCCCGCCAGCACCGCCACGGCAAAGTGGGCCGCAGCAGCGGCCCGGCGGCGCATCGTATCCTCGCCGTGCCACCAATGGGCGGTGAACGCCGCCCGATCCACTGCCGCTACCGCCGGGATATCGGCGTTCGACGCAGGTCGCAGATCGGCGCTGCTGGGGCTTGGCGCGGGAAGATTGCAATCGAACTTGGATAGCGTCACCACGTCGGTCAGCGGCCTGAAGCCGCGTTTCTCCAGGTGTGTCCCCGCCCAGCCCCCATAGTCCATCCAGGCCAACGCGGATGCCCCGCAGCGACGCAGCGCGGCGAGGACGCGGGGCAGCGATAGATCGAGCCACTCATCCACATCCAGTCCATCGCCCAGGGCGGCCGTCCGCACCCAGGCCACCGGCGATTCGTCGGGCCAGGCAAAGAGGGCTCCCATCAAATCCCTGCCGTTCTCCACCACAACGAAGGACTCGGCCGCCAGGTGCTCCTCCCAGCGCCACATCTGGGGCAGTCTGTAGCGCGCCCGGTCGCAGAGCGCCTCGATGGCCATCCA
>CAZWPV010000040.1:0-11463 GCA_964635485.1 uncultured Anaerolineales bacterium | reverse complement strand
ACCATAAATCCAGCCAGGATACCTGTCAATATCGTCGTGGAACACCAAAACGCCCAAAACAGCTTGTTAAGAATATTCTTGTTCATCTCATCCCCTTGTTGACTTCGGCGGAGCCGACCCGCCTAGACTTCCGCGATCACGATGCAGTGGGTCTCGTTGATGCGCCCGAATTTCGTCCCATCTTCCGCCGTGAGATAGGCGGCTTCCAGATCGGACGGCGTGTAGTGTGAAAGCAGCTTGAGCCCGTGTTCGGCGAGAAATCCCTCGATTGCTTCATCTTCAACTCCGAATGTCCATCTCTCACCCGCTCGTGCCACCCTGTCATAGCCCCCTTTTTCGCCGTAGAGCGTGTTCTCGCGCCGCAGCACCGAGGCACGAACGTAGTCAAAGGCAACGATACTTCCCTCCGCGGCGCTGTTGCGAACAAAGGACAGCGTGCCGTCCACCGCCTCCGGATCCAGGTACATCGTCACACCCTCCCACAGGAAGAGTGTCTTCTGCTTGTCTTGATACCCTGCCTCCGACAGCACATCGGTGAGGCGCTGCTTGTTAAAATCGATGGGTGCAAAGACGAACTCTGCAGGCAGCGCGATCTGCTTGCGTTTGAGGACCTTGCGCTTGTAACGCTGTGTGGCGTCGATATCCAATTCGAATATCGTCGCGCCCCTGTTCCTATCCTGAAAGCGCAGCGCTCGCGTGTCCATGCCAGCACCGAGCAGCACGATCTGGGAAAAGCCGCGATTCAGCGCATCGACAAAGATCTCGTCAAACAGGCTTGTCCTCGCCAGGACGTATTCGTGTATGCCGGTCGGAAACAGCTTGCGCATACACAGTTTTCTCAGGAAGGGGACGTTGAGCAGGATATTTGGGATGGGAGGCATAAAGATCTCGGCCAGATCGTCAGGTCCACGGAAGCGTTCGTCCCGCTCCCTGGTGGCACACGCCCGCGAAAAGCAAGTGTATCCGGCCGTGCTCGAGCCCTCGCGTTCAATCTTTCGTTCCGTCATTTCTGATTCACCTTACTTTTGTGCTATGGCAGCGATCCAGTTATTTTCGGGGAGCGTGTCGATCTCCACTTGAGCGTATCCTGCCTCGACCAGGCACTGGCGGGTCTCCTCGGGCGTTTGAAGCTGAAAATCGGCCAGGCGCGACCACTTGACGTTTCGTTTCTCGAACCTCGCGCCCGCATACGCCTCGTTGGCGATCAAGAGCGTGCCGCCTGGTTTTAGCACGCGCCGCACTTCCCGCAGATCCTCCACCGGGCTAGGCCAGAACATGGTCGTCTCGAAGGCCGTCACCAGGTCGAATGTATCGTCGGGGAACGGCAGGTCGGAGACGCTTCCGTGCTTGAGTTCGACGCGGCCCTGCTCGATGAGCACTCGATTGACCCGGCGGGCCGTAAGGAGCACGTCCTCGGAATAGTCCACGCCATAGACCTTGCCACGGGACGCAGCCTGGGCCAGGATCTTGACCGTACCGCCCCCGCCGCATCCCACGTCGAGAATCACGGCGTCGGGCGCGATGGCGATGTGCTCCAGTCCCCAGCGCCAGACCTTCTCGTGTTCCCTGTTCATACCCAGCGCGGCGAATTTCGCCATCCATCCCGTCGGTTTGCGGAACTGTTTGAACATCGTTTGCATGATTCCCATAGTGAATGCTCCTCCTAGGCTTACATGAACTTGGGCGGCCAGCCGTTTCGCAGTGGATAGACGAACGTCTCGCGCCCCTGCTTGTACCGGAAGTCGCACACCTCGGCCCCTTCGGCGATCGTCTTGTAGCGCACCAGCCCTCTACCGAAAGCACGGCTCACGACATAGTCGCTGAGGCACATGTACGGTGCCAGCTCGTCCGCGCCGTGGGCGTGGTAGAACTTGCAAATGCCGCATTCGGTAATGTCCAGCCCATAGTCGAACGTCTCACCGTCGCCCTCGACGAAGGTGCACACCCAATCTTCTGGGTAGCGCCGCTCTTGCGATACCGCAGCCGCCGACTTCAATTGCTCGATGTATCCCTGATTGTACTTGAGGCTGCCTACCAGGCCAATCAGCCACTGGGGACGGTCGGCCATCACCTCGTAGGTCTCGTAGATGATGCGCTCCACTTGCTCAATCGATTGATCCTGGGACGCGAGCACGCGGTACACGGTCAGGTAGTAGACGCCGTAGGTCAGCCACTCGGTGAACACGTTCTCCGCGCCGCCGATGGTCGGCGCGTCCAGGGCTAGCGCTTCGTACTCTCGCCGGATGTCGTGAAGGAGCACCTCGGCCCAGCTTTGTCCAAAGCGTGCACTGAGTACCTTTTCTGTGCTGGCGTAGAAATCCGCGAGCGGGTCGGGGTCCCTGAGCAGCGCGTACCCCACACCGCCGCCAAGGATGGCGACGCCGGCGGTCACGGCGGATAGCTTGAGAAAGTTCCTGTGGTTGATTTTCATGGCTCTTCTCGCGCTCTTCGGTTTACGGCGACCAGCGCCAGCCCTAGGTCGCGGATCTTGGCCAGGACGCCGTGCAGGGCAGCCTGATCCAGCGAGCCGGATAGGACGGTCTCGCCATCCGCCTCCTGGCGGATGGTCAGCCCTGTAAACCAGTCCGACCAGTCGACGGACAGGTGTGCCTTGACCCGGATCTCGTAGTGCTGTCGTTGCATCCTCGTATGTCCTTCTTTAGACGCGTAAAACCTCGCCTCTTACAGCTTGAGTATAGTAGATAGAAGCGAGTTTGTCGCCACGCAAAAGGGCCAATTTTGGATGGGGGAGCCAGTGACTCGAAAGTGTTATTCTTCGATGGAGAGCAGCCCAAGCTCGCGGGCCCGCACGACGGCCTGGGTGCGACTTTTCACACCCAGCTTGCTATAGATGCTGCTGGTGTGCCGCTTGACCGTGTTCAGCGCGATGACGAGCTTTTCGGCGATGTCCTTGTTGGAGAGGCCGTGGCTGATGAGGTGCAGGACCTCGCGCTCGCGGGGGGTGAGAGGGTCGGGGAGTGTGGGAGTGGGAGCGTGTGGGAGTATGGGTGTTTCTCCCACGCGCCCATACTCGCATACTCTGAATCCATCGAGCAGCTTGTTCACGTATTCTGCATAGACGCCTCGCGCCGCCGCATCGCGCAGCAACCGGGCCATCGGCGCACCTTCGTCTAGATACACGCGCACAAAACCCTCCGGCTCGGCCAGCGCCAGCGACCGCTCCAGCGCGGCCAGCGCTGCGGACGTGTCGCCAAGGGCGTGCAGGGCCAGCGCCTTGAGGGCGCAGACCTCGATGACGTGCAGGAAGGCGCCAGTAGCCTCGGTGGGTGGGAGCAGCGGCTCCAGCACGGCCAACGCCTCTCCTGCTTTGTCCTGGGCCAGATACGCCCGCGCCAAGGTCGTCTGCAGGGTCTCGATGAAGGCGGCAGGCAGTTGTTTGCCGGATAAAAAGGCTGCCAGCATCCCCTCCACCCAATGCACGGCTTTTTCAGGCTCTCCTGCTGCCAAGTTCAGGCGTGCTTTCTGTGTGGCCAACCGGAAGTTGACCAGTGAACGGTCGCCTTCCATAGAACTGAACTCGCGGGCTTTTTCCAGCAGATCCCAGGCCCCTTTGATGTCTCCCCGAATCTGCAGAAGGTGGGATTGGGCGGTGTAGGCCTCGTTCAGCGTCTGGACGATGCCCCACTCGCGGCACAACGCGAACGCCCTGTCCAGCAGGTCGGCGGCCGTTTTCAGGTCGTTCCACTCGGTATGGATGCCAGCCAGTGCGACGTAGCCTGCCGCGGCCAGGGGGGCCTGGGAAGCGCCCTGCGCCGCCAGGGCGATCACCTGCTGGCAGGACTGAGCGGATGCCCGCAGGCGGCCCTGGTGATATTGCGCCAGCGCCAGCCCTTCGGTGGCCTGCGCTGCCAGGAAAACGTGACCATCCTCCAGTGCCAGGTCGCGGGCCTGGCTGCACAACCGAACGGCCTCTTCGATCTCGTTGTCCATGCCGTACATCAGACCGCGCGCGATCATGTCGATGATATCCAGCATGCGGGTCAACGTGCGGCGCAGCGCGTCGTTTTCGGGCGAGGGTGGCAGAGCTTCCAACGCCTGGCGACAATCCCCCAGGGCTTGCTGCGCAGCATCAAGATGGCCGTTCATGTACAATGCCCAGGCGCGATAGATCTGCAGGCGAGGGTGGACGCGCAGCACATCCTCTGGTAGCACGTCTACCCAGCGGAGCAGCGCCGTCAGTCGGGCATCGAGCAGGCTTGCTCCAGCGGCACGCTCAGCGATCTGCGCAACGCGCTCGAAATCCCCCGCTGACCGCGCGTGCTTGACCGCTTGTTCGAGCAGGCCGTTTTCCGCGTACCATCGGCTGGCGCGGCGGTGCAGTTCTTCTATTACCCCCCCTCTATCCCCCCTGCTTGCGGGGGGGATGAAAGGGGAGGGCTGTTCCACCCGTTTGCGCAGCAGGTCGCCAAACAGGTGATGGTAGCGATACCAAAGCCCCTCGTCATCCAAGGAAATAGTAAAGATGTTGTCCCGCTGCAGGCGTTCTAGCATGTCAGCGCCGTCTTGTTCTCCAGTAAGGGCATCACACAGCGACGCGCACAGCCGATCGAGGATGGACGTCTGGAGCAGGAAACGCTGTATCGGCTCTGGCTGTTGGCTCAAGACCTCTTCGATCAGGTAGTCGAGGATGTACTGATGGCCGCCGGTGAACGCTTCGACGAAGGTGTGCGCGTCCTCGCGCCCCTGCATCGATAGCGCCGCCAGGTGCAAGCCCGAGATCCAGCCCTCGGTACGGGCCTCAAGCGCGGCAATGTCCTGTGGCTGCAAGTTCAACCTCATCACATCGTTGAGGAACGCGGCGACCTCCTCGGCGGTAAAGCGCAGGTCTTCGGCGCGCAACTCGGTGAGCTGCCCACGGGCGCGCAGACGGGCGATGGGCAGCGGCGGGTCGGCGCGGGTAGCGATGACCAAGTGCATCTGCTGCGGCAGGTGGTCGAGCAGAAACGCGACGCCGTCGTGAATGGTTCCTGTGGTGATAAGGTGATAATCGTCCAAGACGAAAACGACGGGTTCTGAGAGCGCGGCTACCTCGTTGAGCAAAGGCGTGAGAAAAGTATGAGCAGGAGGCATCTGTGGCCCTTGGAGCATCGGCAGCGCGGACTGGGCCAGTTGGGGGTGGATCGTCTGCAGCGCGGCGACGACGTACGTCCAGAAACGGGCGGGGTCGTTATCGTCCTCGTCGAGGGAAAGCCAGGCGACGCGAACCTTTGGTTCGAGTAGGGGCACATCGCGATGCGCCCCTACCTCATGTGCCCACTCGCTGAGCAGCGTCGTCTTGCCGGAGCCTGCCGAGGAGGAAATGAGGGTCAGTTTGTGCCCCGAGCGCACGCCCTCGTCCAACCGCTCGATCAGCCGCTGGCGCTTTACCAGATCAGGGCGCAGCGGCGGGATGTAGAGTTTGGTGGTCAGTAATGGTGTGATCACAGCACTGTAATCTTACCACGTTTTTCCTACCCCTTCAAATACCGGCCCTGCGAACAATGGTCCCTTGTGCGGATGTGCGGGCTATGTTATCATAGCGCTAGCACAGGTACAGGTGTTGGTAGATTACATCCTTTTAGGAGGAAGGCAATATGAAGAAGGGCAGGCTTGAATACCTCGGCGTCTTGATGCTTATCGTGGCGGCGGTGGTGGTTGCTCTCCAACTCTTGCAGCCAAGCGCTCAACCGATTTCCTGGGTGATCCGCACCGCCGCGCTGATGGGGTATTTCTGCATTTTTGGAGCCATCGTCACTTCGGCCTACCTGCGCCAGATGATCCGGTGGTTCGGCCGGCCATTTCTCAAGGTACATCATATCCTCTCGATCGCCGGTCTGGTATTGGCCACCGTGCACCCACTGGCGATTGCATGGCAGGCGCTCAGCTTGCGGGTTTTCATCCCGGCCGTGGATTCGTGGTACAGATTCTTCGCCCTCGGCGGCCGGCCGGCTTGGTATCTGCTGGGCATCGGCGCGCTGGTGGCCGTTCTGCGGGGAGTGATTGGCAAGAACTGGCGGTTGCTGCATACCCTAAACTACCTGGCGTTCTGGCTGGCGACGGTGCACGGCATCCTGATCGGCACCAGCGTGCAGAATTGGGCCATGCGACTGGTTTTCGGCGCGATGGCGTTGGGCGTTCTGGCTGTCTTTGTGCAAAAGCGCCTGAGCGCGCGCCGCTGGAAATAAGTCCTGGATAATCCGATTGCCCCGCTACCGCTGACTCGCTGCCCTACCCCAGAAGAGCGAATAGGTGATGAAAGCGTAATAGTCGGGCAGCTTCAGAATGAAATCCGGCGACTCTGGCTGGCAGAGCCGCTGGAACCGGGCCCAATCCTGTGGCGTGACCTTCGGCTCCGCTTTTCCCCACAGCATCTGGAAGCTACTCGTCAGTGCGTCTCGCACTGCGTCATCTGACGGGGCGTGGATATCGGCCACGAAGGTGCGGGCCCGGGGTTCATCCAAGCCTGCCTCCTGAAGCCAGCCAAGAGCGCGCAAGATGTGCAGCTCCGGCCTCGTTCCATCGGTGTAGGGAAAGTTGGCCGCACAAGTTGCATTCAGCCGGGCCTCCAACAGGGGATATCCTGGCAGCAGTCTCTGGGAAGACCAGAAGAGGATGGCCACGATTCCCGCGGGCTTGACCACGCGCACGAGCTCTCTCACCAGCGGCAGGGGGTCCTTGCCTCCAACAGGCCACAGCGTATCCGCGCTCCATGCCCAGTCAAACGCGTCGTCGTCACACGGGAGATCTCCCACGTCCCCAAACTGGAACGACACGTGTGCCGCTAGTCCACTCTCTCTGGCGGTCTCCTCGGCACGAGCCAGATGCTCCCGTGAAATATCGACTCCTGTGACGAGCCCTCCGGGTGATATAGCTTCCGCCAGCCACAGGGTGTGCGTGCCGATGCCACATCCGGCATCGAGGCCCTGGCTTCCCGCAGGGAGTTGCAGGGCGCGGATCGCCGAACGCACCGCGGGCTCTGTCACGCGATGGATCCAAGCTGCCATGTTCAGGTAACCGACTTTGCTTTTCACGTTGCCGTTCCTCTACTTTTGGTTGTCGTTTCCCCGTCAGGCTACCAGCCAAGGATCTTACGCAGCGCTCGCGCCCGGGCCCGGCTCAGGTCGACCTCCGCACCGGTGGTCAGCCGCAGCTTGTGGCTGCCCTTGAACCAGGGGACGATCTCTTTCACCCGATCGAGGTTGACGATGGCGGAGCGATGGGCGCGGAAGAAGCGGGCCGGATCGAGCCGCGCCTCCAAGTCGGCCAGCGTCCGCCGTATGGGGTAAGCCTCGCTCCCTATGTGCACGAAGGTCTGCTCGTTTTCGACGCCAAACCAATCAGCCTCATCCACAGTCAGCACGCGAATGCGGTCGTGGTCGCGCACGGCCAGCCGGGTCAGGTAGTGACCTCGGCTGGACAGGCTTTCCAGCAACGGAGCAAGCCGCGATGCAAAGTCCTGTTCCTCTGCCAGTTCCTCCTGAGCGCGGCGAAGGGCTTGCTCCAGTCGCTCCCTGCTAAAGGGTTTAAGGAGGTAATCGAGCGCGTTGACCTCAAAGGCGCGGATGGCATACTCGTCGTAGGCGGTGACGAACACGATCGGCGGCGACTCGTCCAGCGCCTCGACCACGCCAAAGCCGTCCAGTCCCGGCATCTGGATGTCGAGCAGCACCAGGTCGGGTTGTTCCCGCTCGATCAGCTCTACCGCCTGAGGGCCGTCCTCGGCTTCACCGATGAGTTCCACGCCCTCGATATCTGTCAGGAGGCGCTTGAGGCGTTCGCGCGCGGGTTGTTCGTCGTCGACGACTAGGATGCGCATGTTACATCTCCCTGCCAGCCAGCCAGGCCGCCGGCACGAGAACTACCGGCAAGATCAGGTTCAGCGCCATGAGCAGTGGGTAGGTTGTCCAGCCTACAAGGATCACTTCAACTATGTGCACTGCTAACCCTACAAGCCCTCCCACTACCACTGGCCGATAATCAGGTGGTCGTCTACGCCACACAACGACTAACAGGGCCAGGTAAAACACGAGGCCAATGAGCGGCCCACCTTTGCGCACTAGAATCAAGAACGTCACATTTGTCACCACCAGTGCCCCTAGCAGGCACAGGACGGCCCAAGCCAGCAGTGGTCGCTTCTTGTTCACGCTTCTTCCTCCGCTGGGATTTTGATGATCGCGGTGGTGCCGTGTGGCGTGTTCTCCTGGATCTCCAACCCACGCCCATACATCTTTCGCAGCCGCTCGTCTACGTTGCGCAAACCGTGGCCGTGGCCGTCACCGATCCGGTAGCCTGGCGGCATCCCCGGTCCCCGGTCGGCGACGGTGATGCGCACGCTTTCGTTGGCGGATTCGACTCGGATATCGAGGTCGATGTGGCCGTCGTCCCCGTGGCCGTGTTTGACCGCGTTCTCGACCAGTGGCTGGAGGATGAGGCTGGGTACAGGTACCAATAGTGCCCGTGAATCGATCTCGCGGGTGACCTGCAGCCGCTCGCCAAAGCGGGCACACTCGATCTCTATGTAATCGTCAACAAAGGCCAACTCTTCTTCCAATGGTACCTGTCCGCGCTCGCTGCCGGCCAGGATGTAGCGGAACATCTGGGCCAGCCGCTCGACCGATGCCTCGGCCAGTGCCGGATCGGTGTGGATCAGCGCGGCGATGGTGTTGAGGGCGTTGAAGAAGAAATGGGGGTTGATCTGAGCCTTGAGGGCCTTGAGCTCGGCCTGAGCGGCCAGCGTCCGCAGCTCCTGCTCCACGCGCTCCTTTTCCCGCAGTTGGCGGTAGTAGCCCACTGCCATCTCTGCGCCGTGGAGAATGGGGAAAACCATCATGATGCCGACCAGGAGCAACCAAGCGGGCGTGGGCGCAACCTCGAAACCAAAGATATACCCGCAGGCGACGAGTGCCAGCAGCGCGCCCAGGAGGTGGCCAAAGACGGAGACGAACATCTCGGTCTCCATGCGCAGCCAATCCTGCGGGATGCGTTTCAGGTGTGGGTAGATGAACGCACGGTCTAGCCTCCAGAAGAGCTCTATTGCGCCCGTTATCGCCAGGCCGGTGCCGAGCGCGCTCAGGTCCCAGCGCCCGGTGGCGACGGCGACGGCGACGGTAGAGCCGATGAGGGGGGAAAAGACCCGGTGCACGAGATTTCTGCCGAGCTTGTCTCTTTTGCTGAAAAGTTGATCGCTGCCGGACATGAGTTTCTCCCTTGTCTGGCGATGGGGTGCCGCATCCTACAAGCTCAATCATAGGCAAAGTGGGTGCGATGTCAAATCGAGGCAAGTCGTGCTAACGGGATTTTCGGGCGGCGGCCGCACAATAGTTCATCAACCCTACCACAGCCATCAACTCTCCCTGGCCATAGGCGTAGTGTTCCAGGTGCAGGCCGTTTTGGGCTAGACACGCCTGCAGTGCCGCCTCCTCCAGTTGGTCGAAGCGGGGCAGCAGTCGCTTCATCAGGCGACCGGCGCGTGGAGCTACAACCAGGTCGGTAAAGACAAACCAACCGCCCGGCTTCCCTTCGGCAGGCTCAGGGCTACGTAGCACGCGGGCTATCTCGGCCAACGCCCTCCGCCACCCGCCGGGGATGTGGTGCAGCACCCCAAAGGAGAAGACGGCGTCGAACGCCGCAGCGTCGAAGGGGATCGCCCGCGCGTCCACGACGCGCAACTCGACGCGCTCACCGAGATCGGCCAGGCGTTCCTGGGCCAGCGCCACCTGCGCCGGGTCATAATCGCTGGCGATTACCTGTGCACCGTACTGTTCCACCAAAAGCCGCGCCAGCGCGCCCTGTCCGCAGCCGATCTCCAGGCAGCGTGACTGGGGTGGCAGGCTGACGTGCTCAAGCAGGGCCAGCGCCGTCTGCTGCGTGTGCCGGGCGTGATGAGGGCTGTTGATAAGCCGTCTCTCGAAGCAGGTCAGCTTCATGATCCGCCTGAGAAACCAGTTGTCTGAGCTAGTTGTTGTCATTTGATCGACCTCCAATTCTTGATCAGCACGATCAGTCCGTAGACGCCGCTGGCAAAGAGGACGCAGTCCTCGTAACAATCGAGCGCGCCGAAGCACTTGGGCAGCCCCAGCAGCGCCCACGGCAGCAGGGCGATAAAGCCCTTTTTATCCGTGCTAGGCACTGCCGCAGCGACCAGCGCAATGGCGAACACGGTGAGCGGGCAGGGGAACAGGGGCAACAAGGCCTTGGGCCACGTATGCCCCAGGGGCCATCCGAGCAGGGGATACAGGGCCGTCAGTGCAATCCAGGCGATGGTAAGCCCTCTCATCCACCTGCCTTCAGGTAGCTTGAAGTGCGTCTTCTTGGCGAATATGTCCACGACGAAAAGAACGGATACGACGATGAACAGCGGCACACCGGTGAACATAGAGATCGGGTTCCTGACAAAGACCAGGAAGAACACGATGCCATTCCAGGCGAAGGCGAGCGCAAGGAATGCCTTCATCCATACGTCTGTCTTGGCGCCTGGCTTGGCGAATATGCGGTATGTCAGGTACGCGGCCGCGACGGTCATCACGGCCTGTACCGGCCACGTCGCCTGGTTGTACGCGGCGACTTGGGTCCAGAAAGTGGCTGTGTCCATTTGATATACCTCCATTTATGCACTGGCTCGTCGCACTATCAGCCGGATGATGCCGGATATGAAATTCACCCGAGGCACCCGCTCCATGTATCGCCGGTACGCGTCGCCGAACTTGAAGACGAGGCGTTGGTCGGCTTTCAGCAGATCCAGATAGGCCAGCCCCATCGCCGGGATGCCCAGCGCGACGCTGGTCCAGTGCTGAGTGATGAGCATCAAGCTGAGGGACATCAGCAGCCAGGCGGTGCCCATCTGCGGGTGGCGGACGATGGCGTAGATGCCGGTTTCAACCAGCTGCGTGGTGTGGACGTAGCTTTTTCCCTTGGGTACGTCCCCTTTCCTGAGAAAGGTCAAGATCGGCAGCCAGCCAAAGACGGCCCCGGTCCACCACAGAATCCAGCCGACCCAGCGCAGCACCTCGTTGCCGGGTTGGCGGAGGACGAACGCCAGGACGATCTGGGCAACCGTCAGCGGGGCCGCGATGCAGCACAGCGCATACGGATGCAGGTTGTAGATGAACTCTCGAAAGCTTTTCATTTCGCTCCTCCCTTTCGGTTTCCTATGATCCTATGATAGCAGAAGGGAGAAGGTAGAGGCAACGATTTTACGGTGAATGGTCAGATACGGGGGGTGAACGGTCGAGGAGCACACACTAATCGGGAACGCAAAACCGGCGAGTCAGTTGCTTCGTCGCGTCTCTGATTCCCCGTGCTCTTCCCGCCAATGTTGCATCGCGCGGGCGTAATCCTTGGTGCATCCTGTGTGTGCGGTGCACAACAGGTCGATGCCTTGCAGCGAGGCCAGCTTTCTGACAGATTCCCTCTGCGTGGCCGTGTCCTTGTTGAACAGACGATAGAACGGATGCACCCGGCCGT
>CAZWPV010000039.1:5267-11479 GCA_964635485.1 uncultured Anaerolineales bacterium | reverse complement strand
GGACGACAACTGGGAGCTATTCTACGGCAAAGCGGGCGGCAAGCGGGAGGACATGCCGCACTTTGCGATCACGATGGGCATCGGAACCATCCTGGAAGCGCGGCGAGTGCTCATGCTCGCCTCCGGCGGTAGGAAGGCGGACATCGTGGCGCAGGCGTTGGAGGGACCGATAACGTCGCAGGTAACCGCTTCCGCTATCCAGTTGCATCCCGGGACCGCAACTGTGGTTCTCGACGAGGAGGCCGCGGCAAAGTTGGCCCGCCTCGACTATTACCGCCATGTTGAGCGCATCAAGTCGCGGTACCGCACCGAGTCTTGTTGAATCTAAACGCTCTTCTGAAAGCACACGGGCCCTGCACAGGTGCCGAGCTACTTGCCCTGGCAGATGTTGAGGTCTTTCCCCTCTGGCAAGCATGCCGCACGCAACCAGGCATCGTGATGCGGCATGCCGGTCGCCGGTACCTGCGTCTCGATAAAATGGTCGAGGGCTATGCTCGCCTTTCCCCCTCCATCCGTCGCGAGTTTCTCACCTACACGGTTGTCGGAGCGAATGGGCAGACGGAAGATGTCGCCGCGCGTTGCCTGGAGTTACAGCAAGAGTTTATGCGCATCAGCCAGTATAAACGCGAGTTCATGCGGGAGGTCATCCAACGCATCGTTGAATCCAGTCCCAACCGGGAGCGATTGCGGGTGCATCTTTGCTGCATGATCGCCGGGGATGTGACGTACGGCATGGCCCACACCGTCGAGCGGCCCGAGCCAAGCACCGGGCGACTCGTGCGTGGCTCCGACCTCGACGTGGTCATTGTCTCAGACGAGCACCTGACCTCGGCGGAGCGTGCGTCGCTCGACGAGGCGCTTTATCGGGAGAAATGGAGTATACTGGTGTTGCCCCATTTGCGGGAGGAGATAGACTACATCATCAAGGATGTGGCCAAAGTCGTGACTCAGTTGCAGTTCGATAGTTTCCAACACATGGTCGCGTGCAAGATTCTGCACGAGAGCGAGCTCTTGTACGGCAACGCCGACCTCTTTGTGCACATCAAGCAACTCGTCGACGAGTTTGGCATCCCGGAGAAACTGGCCCGCATGGAAGATAAGGCCATACGGGAACGGGAGACCGCCGAGAGGCAACTGGTCGGCCACTCGGCAACGGAGCACATGCAGACCTGGCAGCATCTGTTTTTCACCAGCGAGGAACGAGAAGAAATCTACTGAAAGAGAATGTAAGGAGGCGTCTTATGACTATCAAATTTGGCACCGACGGCTGGCGCGCCGTCATCTCGGATACCTTTACCTTCGCCAATCTGCGGCTGGTGGCCCAGGCCATCGCCGATTATATTTTGGAGGAAGCGGGCAGCGGTCGGCCCGAAGCCGTGATTGGCTTCGACACCCGCTTCCTCTCCGATCGCTACGCGGCCGAGGTGGCGCGTGTCATGGCCGGCAATGGCATCGTTTCCTATCTCACCCGCGCCGACGCGCCAACACCGGCCATCTCCTACGCCGTCGTCGATAAAAAGGCCACCGCCGGTGTGATGATCAGCGCCAGCCACAATCCGCCGCGCTACAACGGCGTCAAGCTCAAGGCCGCCTTCGGCGGGGCGGCACTATCGGATCAGGTACAGCGGGTCGAGGCATACCTGGCTCGCAACCAGGAGGCGACTCGCGGGCCTAACGTGATGGACTACCAGCTAGCAATGGAGCAGGGCCTCATCCAGCGATTTGATCCTGCCTGGTCTTATTACGAACACCTCAGCAAGCTGATCAACCTGGACGTGATCTCGGATGGCGAGCTGCGGGTGGTGGCCGACGCGATGTACGGCTCGGCCCGTAAATGCTTCACCGACATGTTGGCTCGCACCCGATGCCAGGTTCTCGAGATCCGGGGTGAGATGAACCCCGGGTTTGGCGGCATCCACCCAGAACCTATGGCCCACTACCTGAGTGCGTTGGGGGCAGCCATCCAGTCCTACCACGCCGACCTGGGGCTGGCCACCGATGGAGACGGCGATCGCATCGGCGCTATGGATGCGCTGGGGAACTTTGTGGACCCCCATCACATCTTTGCGTTGGCGCTCCGCTACCTGGTTGAGGAGCGGGGATTGACGGGCCGCGTCGTCAAGACCGTTTCGACTACGCGCATGGTGGACCGTCTGGCCGCGCGTTACGATCTGCCGCTGGAGGAGACACCCGTGGGCTTTGACTACATCGCCGCGCATATGCTGAAGGGCGACGTCCTAATCGGCGGGGAGGAATCGGGCGGGATCAGCATCAAGGGCCACATTCCAGAGGGCGATGGCGTCTTGATGGGCTTGTTGCTGCTGGAGATCGTCTCCGCCGCTGGTGTGCCCTTGCAAGAGCTGGTGGCCGACCTCCAGGCCAGCGTCGGCCCGGCCCATTATACCCGCCGCGACATGCCACTCCGCCACCCCGTAGCCAAGGCGGACATGGTCGCCCGCCTGACCGGGGACGTGCCAGAGTCCCTGGGCGGGCAGGGTGTCGTCGAGGTGAAAACGACCGACGGGGTCAAGTATATCCTGGCCGACGACTCCTGGCTCCTGATTCGCCCGTCGGGTACGGAGCCGGTGCTGCGCGTATACGCCGAGGCGCGCGAGCCGGGTATGGTCGAGGCGCTGTTGGCCTACGGCGAGCAGGTGGCCGGTGGGTAGGCTCGTGCGAAAATGAGACTGTGGAATTACCTCCAATCGGCCTGTAAATGGCTGAGCCCCGGCATAGGGATCAAAAGGTGGATATTACTTCTGGCCTGCGGCATCGCGCTTCTGAGCCTGGGGTTCAGCTCCCTGCTGCGGCAGCTTTACCCCCTGCCAGGCATCTTCTACTATTTGACCTTGCAGTTTGTTCCGTGGGGCCTGCGCGTGGGCCTCTTTGGACTGATCGGCGTGGCCGCAGTGTTGGTGGCTCTGATTGGCCTCAACCGCGTCTTGCTGAGACCTTTTGTTGCAACCGGCCCGGCGTCGGTGTTCAGTGCCGTTTACCGCTACCGCCAGCGCGGGCGGGGCCCGAAAGTGGTCGCCATTGGCGGGGGACACGGCCTCGCGGTCCTGCTGCGCGGGCTGAAGCGCTACACTTCCAACATCACCGCCATCGTCACCGTCGCCGACGACGGGGGTAGTTCGGGGCGGCTGCGACGCGAGCTGGGCGTGCTGCCGCCGGGCGATCTCCGCGACTGTATCGCTGCCTTGGCCGACGACGAGGCGCTGACGACCCAGTTGTTCCAATACCGCTTTAGCAGTGGTAGCGGGCTCAACGGCCACAGTTTTGGCAACCTGTTCATCACTGCGATGGCGGAGCTGACGGGGAGCTTTGAGCGGGCGATTCTGGAGTCGGGGCGGGTGCTGGCGGTACAGGGACAGGTGTTGCCCAGCACGCTGTGCGACGTGACGCTGACGGCCGATCTGCGGGCTGAGCCGGTTGGGATCAGCCGCGTGGCCGGCCAGTCGCGCATCGCCAAATCGGAGGGGGGCATCGAGCGGGTTTACCTGGAGCCCGACGACGTGCCCGCTTACCCGGACGCCGTGCGCGCTCTGTTGGAGGCGGACTTGATCGTAGCCGGTCCCGGCAGCCTTTATACCAGCGTCATTCCTAACTTGCTCGTACCGGACTTGGCGCAGGCTGTCGCGGCTAGCCGGGCGACCAAAGTCTACATCTGCAACGTCGCCACTCAGCGCGGCGAGACGGATGGATACACTGCGGGCGACCACATCGCAGGGTTGGAAGCGCACGTTGGGACCGGTCTCTTCCCGATAGTGCTGATCAACGCCAATCTGGACGTGGATTTCGACGCGCCCCCCGGCGTCGAGTTGGTGGCGATGGACTTTGTCCAACACACAGCCTACCGGGTGATCACCGCCGACCTGATTGATCGCGCCAGCCCCTGGCGGCACGATAGCGACAAGCTGGCCCGATCCGTACTGCGCCTGCTCCACTGAGCGGCCTCGATCGGGGCTAGAAAGCGTTGCTAGTCAAAAGTCCTCATCCGTCGACCGGAAATCAGTTGGGCCCCGGTTTGTAGTAGGCGATTTATCGCCCTAAAGACGCGCTGAGGCCTGTACTACGAACAATGTGCGGTGTTTGATCGTTCTGGCCGGCACGGGACGCGCGCGTTGACTCTCTCGCTAAACCACGATATACTTACTCCCATGGTGACTAGTACGGGCGTGGTGGATGGGTTTGAGTTGCGGCAGAGAAGGGAGAGGCTGGGTAAGTGAACTGGCAGCCTGTGCCATACGTGATTCCCTTGATCGTGGCGGCGGTTGTCTCGGCCGCTCTGGCTTTTTATTCCTGGCGACGGCGCCGTGCTGCCGGGGCGGCGCCGTTTGCATTGCTCATGCTGGCTGTAAGTGTATGGTCGTTGGCCTATGCGCTGGAGCTGGGCAGTGCCAACTTGCCGGCCAAGCTCTTTTGGTCCAAGGTTGAGTACCTGGGCATCACCACGATACCGACGATGTGGCTCGTCCTCGTGCTCCAGTACACTGGCAGAGAAAAGTGGCTTACGCATCGTAATCGAGTGCTGCTGGCAATTGAGCCGATCGCCACATTGTTGCTGGTTTGGACCAATGACTTCCATGCCTTGATCTGGCAAAACACCGAATTGGACACCGCCGGCTCATTCACGATGTTGGACATAACCTACGGTGCGCTTTTTTGGGTTAACGCAGCGTATTCCTACTTGGTGCTTTTGCTGGGGACGTTGTTGCTCGTTCGGGCACTCATCCGCTCGCCAAAGCTGTATCGCAAGCAGGTCGCCGTCTTGTTGATGGGCGTGCTAGCGCCTTGGGTGGGCAATGTGCTATACCTCTCCCGCTTGAACCCGTTTCCTCACCTGGACCTGACCCCCTTTGGTTACACTCTGACCGGCTTGGCATTAACCTGGGGCCTCTTTCGGTTCCATCTGTTGGATATCGTGCCGGTGGCGCGCGACGCCGTGATGGCGAACATGCCCGACGGCGTGATTGTGCTGGATGCGGAGAATCGTATCATAGACCTCAACCTGGCCGCACAACGAATCATCGGCCGTCGTGAAGAAGAGGCCATTGGACAGCCGGTCGTCTTGGTGCTGTCTGGGCGTTCCGATGTGGTCGAGCACTTCCGCACGGCGAGCGAGGCGCGGGGGGAGATCATTCTGGTGGGCGGCGAATCACAGGGCGTCTACGATCTGCACACGTCACCTCTGCACGACCGGCGTGGCCGTCTCACTGGGCGGCTGGTCATGCTGCACGACATCACCGAACGGAAACAGGCTGAGGAGGCTTTGGAGACCCAGAGGCAGTTGTTCGAGAACCTGGTCACCGTGGCGCGCGCCACTGCCGAGCATCCCACCCTGGAGACTACCTTGGAGAACGTGCTGAATGTGGCGTCTGATCTTACAGACGCTGAATTGAGCAGTCTGTTTTTACTGGACGAAGCCGGTGTCGTGACCGACGCGATTCTGGTTCGCGGCGAGGAGGAACCAGCGCTACAGCAGGATGTCGTGGGCCAGGAGATGGACAAGGGATTAGCCGGTTGGGTTGTTCAATATCGTCAGTCTGTGCTGGTTCACGACACGACTCGTGACGATCGGTGGTCGATCTCGTCGGATGAGTCATACACGGCCCGCTCTGCCCTGGTTGTGCCGATCATCCAGGGGCAGGTTGTGCTGGGGGTTCTTACCCTGGCCCACTCGGCAGCGGGTCATTTCAGCGAAGAACACCAGGAGTTGATGGAGGCAGCAGCCGATCAGATGGCGCTGGCCCTGCACAACGCGCAGATCTATGAGGCGCAGCGCCGTCTGGCCAATCGGCAGGCCACGCTTTACGAGGTTCTTCGAACTGTGGGTGCATACCTGGATGCTGATGCCGTGGCCAGAGTAGCAGTCATGGTGGTGGCCCGGATGACGAACTGGCCTGCCGTTACCGTCCTTCTCCCCGAAAGTGTGGAGGCTGGCACGGCGTCCCGCTTGATTTCCCACGCGACGGCGGGAACTCTGGCGTCGATGGAGGACTGGGACGTCTCTTTTGACCAGGGCATCATTGGGCGAGCCTTCAGGACAAGGCAGACCCAGTATGTGCCTGACGTCAGTGCTGATCCGGACTATGTGCGCGGCGACCCTGCTATCCGTAGCGAGATGGCCGTTCCTCTGCGTCGCGGCGCGCGTGTACTGGGTGTGCTCAACGTAGAAAGCGACCAGTTGGCTGCCTTTGATGCCAACGATG